>QIGJ01000131.1 GCA_003229995.1 Gammaproteobacteria bacterium
AGGAATACCGCATCAAAATACGGCGGGCCCACAGAAATTTTGCCCATGTCCAGGGAGTCCAGTAACAACGGATACAGGGTACCCAACAACACGGCACCAGCGGCGACCACTAGCATCACGTTATTCATCAACAAAAACGTTTCGCGTGAAACTACATTAAATCTGCCTCCCATACCCACTTTCGGTGCGCGCCAGGCAAACAGCGCCAACGAACCACCGATCACCACCACCAGGAAACCAAGAATAAAGACACCACGCTCAGGGTCGGTAGCAAAGGCATGCACCGAAGTCAGCACACCGGAACGCACCAGGAAGGTGCCTAACAGACTCAGCGAAAAAGTGAAGATGGCCAGCAACACTGTCCAGTTTTTAAAGCCGCCACGTTTTTCGGTCACCGCCAGCGAGTGCACCAGCGCCGTGCCCACCAGCCAGGGCAGGAACGAGGCATTTTCCACCGGATCCCAAAACCACCAGCCACCCCAGCCCAGTTCGTAATAGGCCCACCAACTGCCCAATGCAATACCCGCTGTCAAAAAACTCCACGCAATCGTCGTCCACGGTCGCGACCAGCGTGCCCAAGTGGCATCCATGCGTCCACCCAGCAACGCAGCAATAGCAAAAGAAAAAGCCACAGAGAACCCCACATAACCGATATACAACAAGGGTGGATGAAAGATCAGCCCAGGGTCTTGCAACAGCGGATTAAGATCACCTCCGTCAAGGGCGGCCGGTAGCAGGCGATCAAAAGGGTTTGAGGTAAACAACATGAACATCAGGAACCCCACCGAAATGAGTCCCATCACACCGATAACCCGCGACACCATGTCTAACGGCAAATTGCGACTGTAGCGTGCCACAGCTATGGTCCAGATAGCCAGTATCAGGGCCCATAACAACAGCGAACCCTCATGTCCACCCCATATTGCAGCAATGCGATATTGTATCGGCAACATGGAGTTGGATACGGAAGCAACATACTTCACGGAAAAATCGTTGTAGATGAAAGCATACATCAGGCAGAGAAAAGACACCCCAACAAGAATGAAATGCACCTGTGCCGCAGGACGCGCCATTGCCATCCATGAACGAATACCCAATTGCGCTCCGGCGATGGCAACCACACCCTGCACGACAGCAACACACAGCGCCAGGATAAGCGCAAAATGCCCGATTTCTGGAATCATTTATTTAGTCCTCATGTAAACTTGAATAGCAACAACATTGAATGACCTGCGATTAACGTAAATCATTGATATGATGCCTTTGTAGCTGCTGCGGCCTGATTGGCCTTTTCACCTTTTTCTAACATTTCTGCCACTTCCGGTGACATATAATTTTCATCGTGTTTGGCTAATACTTCTGAGGCCTTGAACAGGCCATCCGCCATTTTGCCCTGCGTTACCACGCCGGTACCTTCCTTGAACAGGTCAGGCAGGATGCCGGTATAAGCAACCGTCACCGTTTCGACATTATCGCTCACATCGAAATGTACCGTCAGACCGTCATCCTGTCGTTTCAGGCTGCCTTCCACCACCATGCCGCCGAGACGAAAAGCCTTGTCCCTGGGCATATTGCCTGCCGTCACATCGGTGGGACTGATGTACAGTGCCAGATTACTGTTCAGGGCATTGAGCACCAGCCCTGCCCCCACGGCCAGCCCCGCCAGCCCAACCAAAATAAATGCCATTCGTTTATGCCGTGTTTTCATACTGACTCCGTTACTTTGTTTTTGCTTTAACGAGGATGACTTCGCGCTTCAGCCCGCGCCAGCCGTTTTAGCACCGTTTTTTTGCTGCGCATCAGCGCAATGACTTCCACAATCATAAACAGGGCAGTAACACCGTAAGACATCCACACATAAAAACCGCGTCCACCCATGGCAAAAAATTCACTCACTGTTTTTCTCCTGCTGGACTCTTTTCCGTCGGACCACCGACCAATGCTTTCACCCAGGAAGTTTGGCTTTCGCGTTCCAGCACCGTACGCCGCACACGCATCAACACCACTGCAAAGGTGTACGTCCAAAAAGCAAACGTCATCACCAACATCGCTGTCAGCATGTCCGGTGCCATTTTCGATTCCATCGTGAGACTCACTGACGCGCCCTGATGCAGGGTATTCCACCACGTCACCGACCAGTAAATCACCGGCAGATTAATCACACCGACAATGGCCAGCAAGGCGCTGGCGCGCGCGGCACGGCGCGGATCATCAATCGCCGATTGCAGAGAGATATAACCAATATATAGGAACAATAGAATCAATTCAGACGTGAGCCGCGCATCCCACACCCAGTAAGTGCCCCATGTCGGCTTGCCCCAGAAGGCACCGGTCCATAGTGCAAGAAAAGTAAACATGGCTCCGGTAGGTGCCAAGGCGCTGGCCATCATTTCTGCCATGCGCAGTTTCCAGGCCATGCCGACAATGGCATAACCTGCCATCACCAGATAAATCAGCATGGACATCCACGCTGCAGGAACATGGATGAAGATAATGCGATAGCTTTCACCCTGTTTATAATCGGTGGGGGCAACAAAAAACCCCATGTATAACCCAACCACTAACAGGGTGATTGATATAGCCCAAAACCACGGAACCATCCGCCCGGCCAGCGGGTAGAAATTTTTGGGCGAGGAGAAGTAATACCACGCAGTGGAGTTTTTAAAGGCCATGGTTAAAACCCATTCATTATTTCCATTGTTGTTCCGCTTTCTTACTGAATATGCTGCCTAAAAGCCTGTCCGAAAATGAAAAGTCTGCTGCGGAAAA
>QIGJ01000310.1 GCA_003229995.1 Gammaproteobacteria bacterium
CGGCTTCAGCCCGTCTTCGCCCGTTCCTCAATCACAAAAGCTCGAAATAGAACGACTATTCCTGCACTTTTGTTCAATCAAAACGAACGAATACGCACTAAATCCGGGCGCCAAACAGGGAAGTTATTTCGTGCCCATTCCTTAATTAAAGGATGCAGCACTACTTTTAAAAATCACTGGGTATTTAACGCAGAGGTCGCAGAGTGTCAGAGAAAAAAATTAAAAACTCTGCGTCCCTGCGACCTCTGCGCTTATCACACGCCACTTGTCAGCACCCTACAACATCAGCCCCCATTGTACTGGGGCAATTGTCCGGAGGGTACACCTCTGGATTCCGACTAAAGACATACTGGAATAACCATGCTCTCAGTAAAAAGCGCTAACAGAGTGATTTAGTGCTTAATTTACACCTAGATCCTGCAAGTAATCGTGCTTGCACAGTGCAAGATATTGATTCGTAGAGTGAATGACAACGTTGAGCGTAATCCTTATTGTGATTACCGAAACGTTTCATCTCACTCTACGGATCGCTGAGTGAGTGCGAGCACTTGCAGGATCTAGGTTACATTTAAACAATGGCATTCAATGTTTTGCAGCCAGCAGGTCGCCATAAACAGTGAGATATTCGTTCACCATGTTTTCGATAGAAAACTGTTGCTCCACACGCGCTCGTCCCGCGCGTCCCTGCTTTTGTTGTTTGGTTTTATTATCAACATAACTTTGTAACGCCGTTGCCAATGCCACAGGGTTTTCCGCTGGTATCAATTCTCCTGTTATCCCCTCTTCCACCAGTTCAGGATTCCCACCAACACGGGTCGCCACCACCGGAAGTCCGGTCGCCATGGCTTCCAGAATCGTGTTGGAAATACCTTCTGATTTCGACGGCAGAACAAACACATCAAAACACCGCATGAGCTGGGGGATATTATCCAGCGAACCCGGCAACCAGGCTAGGTCGGCAGCATTGGCTTTTTCCAGAATCTCTGACACTTCTTTCTTCAAAGGACCGTCCCCGATAATAACCAGACGCAATTTTTTTCGTCCGTCGGGTACAACATCCAGTAGTTTCACAAAAGCCCGGGCCAGATTAGCCTGGTCCTTGATGGCCGCCAGCCGCCCAACCGTACCGATCACCAGACAATCAGTCGTGGCAAAATTTTCCAAAGGAAGATTTTCGCGTGCAGGCGTGGCAGGAAAAAAGGTGTCCAACGAAACACCATTGTATATTTGCGCCATTTTTTTGTCTGGCACTCCGATGCTATCCCGCAACCAGGTTTCAAGATCCCGGGAAAGTGGGATGTATTTATGCACCAGCGGACGAAAAAGTCGCCGTAACAATGCGTATTTCCACTCACCGCTATTGAGGTCCATTTCCCGACCATGTTCTCCATGAACACGGCAGCGTACCCCTGCCAACAACGCGGGAGCCAGTCCCTCCATCGCCGCCAAGTTTCGGGTATGAACAATATCAGGACGCAATTTTCGCAGCAATTTCCATAAATCAAGGTACATTTTGTAATCGATGCCTTCACGCTTGTGCAGCGCAAAAAACGGCACATCGTCACTCAGAATACGCTGTTTAAAGTGGGTGTATTCGGTGAGGCAGATCACGGCATGCTGATAACGTCCAGGAGGGGTTCGGTTGATCAGATTGACCAGACCGTTTTCCAACCCTCCCACATCCAGACGAAAAATAATATGCGCAACAAGAGGGGCTCGTACAGCCGAAGTATTCTGAGCCTTCATTTCCTCACTGGTTTCTTCAATGTTGACAGAAAAAGATTTCGTCATTGTTGATCCGGCGCAACAATCTTGACATCTGCGGTGCCAGCATTTTCATTAACCACAACAACATCAGCTCCTACATTCTCAAGAAAACCCTTTAAGTCATCACGCGCCTCTTGTGGATCTATCGTATAGTCTTTTGCAACCACCACCAACATTGCATCAACCTTGTGACCTTGCAGACGTTCCCATGACTCCAGCATTTTAGCCATCACACGATTCGCAGTAACAGCCCCATTGATGTTGTACCAGTGCCAGACGATGCGACGTTTATCTGCGGAGCGGATATCCGTTTCTGCGACAGACACCTTTTTTCCGGACGGCATGGCGACAGAAATACTATTATCCTGCACACGACGCCACTGTTCCTGGTCATACACTCGGTTAAGGGAACCAACCAGTTCCTTGCCATTGTCCTGGTTTCCGTAATAGGCGACATAAAAATACACCGCTTCAGCCTGGTTGTGATATTGCCGATAAATAGTATTGTCTGCACCGGTATAACTGGGTTGCCAGGTATCGTCGCTGGCGGTTGGTCCCGTCCATGCACCCGATGATTTTGGCAGTTCAAGACGCACTTCCTGCCCCGTAACAGCGGATGAATCACTCAACAAACTACTGGCGTAAGTGCCACTGGCAAGAAAAACAACAGCAAAAGCGGAAACAATCATCATTTGATAATGATTGGATGACGGTATAACGGTGCCAGCTTGTGGTTTTTTCAGGGCACTGGAATCATCGATGGGTTCCTCACGCCAGAAAGACCCAAACCAGAAAAGCAACAACATAACAACGCCGAAAAAAACCCAGCCGTAGAGGATATGATCCACCCCGGTGGCAATACGCATATCACTGAGGTAGGCGATCAGCACAATGCCGTAAGCACGTATGCCATTGGCAACGATAGGAACAATGATACCCAACACAATAAAACCTGTGCGTTTCCAGTAACTGCGATAAGTCATGTAGGCATAAATGCTACTGAGCGCAATGGAGGCAATCAGATAACGAATACCACTACAGCCTTCGGCCACCACAAAATGCCCGCCGGGAATGGTAAGGTAAAGCCCTTCCCAATAAACAGGTATTCCACTCAATATCAGCGCCTGCACAGCGAACCATGCCGTTTGATCCTGCAATGGCGCAACCAGAAATTCACCAAAAGGTACTGCAAAAATCAAATAGCCAAGGGGAAACATCATTGCCCTTGCTACAGCGCTGCCAAACAGCAACAGAACCAAAATGGGAATGAGGCTGACAAAAACCAGTTGCTGTATGAGTTGAACTTCGGCAACCCACGCCGCTAACCATAACAAGAGAGAAACCGCCAATACCGGCAATGCCATCAGATTTGGCGTAGGCACCATCTGGCTCAACTGTTTCCGACGTTGCCACACAAGATAAAGACTGATTGGCACTATCAGAAATCCGTGAGCATAGGTTTCCGAGCGTATC
>QIGJ01000016.1 GCA_003229995.1 Gammaproteobacteria bacterium
TCTTGAGCGTAGAGATAGGATCCAGTTCTGAAGCGGGTTCATCGAATAACAAGACTTCCGGTTTTACGGCAATTCCACGGGCAATACACAGACGCTGCTGCTGACCGCCTGATAGCTGCGTGCCAATCTGGCGTAACTTGTCCTTGACCTCATCCCACAATGCCGCTTTCTTCAGTGCCCATTCAACGCGATCATCCATACGCGCGCGTGGTAACCGTTCATAGAGCCTCAGACCAAAGGCAATATTGTCATACACCGACATCGGGAAGGGAGTCGGCTTCTGAAACACCATTCCCACTTTTGCGCGCAGACGATTCAGATCCTGATCCTTGCTGAGAATATTGTTTCCATCCAGCAACACACGCCCACTGGATCGCTGATCAGGGTAAAGTTCATAGATACGGTTGAAGACCCGCAGCAGCGTAGATTTACCACAGCCGGAAGGCCCGATAAAGGCCGTGACCTTTTTCTCAGGAATGTCCATGCTGATACCGTGCAGGGCCTGGAATTTTCCATAATGAAAATCCAGATTTTCAACCCGTAACTTGGGAGATTGCAAATTTCTTACGGTGGCAGCATGCACACTGCTATCGTGTTCATTCACCATAGCATTTTCCACGAAAGTTGAGTCATTAAGCACCGATACGATCTCTATTCATGGTAATCAGTGCCCTGACTTTCTGCTGTGCAAAAGCACACGGGTAAGAATATTCAGGCAGAGAATACTGAACGTAATCAGTAAGGCTCCTGCCCAGGCGAGATGTTGCCAATCGTCATACGGACTCATCGCAAACTGGAAGATCACAACCGGCAGGTTTGCAATCGGCTGGTCCAGGGATAAACTCCAGAACTGGTTATTCAGTGCGGTGAACAGCAACGGTGCCGTTTCACCGGACACGCGTGCCACCCCCAACATAATGCCGGTTATGATACCGGTTTTGGCGGCACGGTAGACAATGTACGTCACAACCTTCCATTGAGGCGCCCCCAGGGCGGCGGCGGCCTCACGTAGCGGGTTCGGGACCATGCGAAGCATATCTTCTGTCGTGCGCACCACCACGGGTGTTACGATCAGCGCCAGTGCGGCCGCCCCCGCCCAGCCTGAAAAATGTCCCATGCTCACCACCATGACCTCATAAATGAAAATACCGATAATGATAGACGGGGCACTGAGGAGAATGTCATTGACAAAACGTACCACCGACGCAAAAAACGAGGTACGACCGAACTCGTTGAGGTAGGTTCCAGCGAGGACCCCGATGGGGGCACCAATCACCACACCCATGGCCGTCATGAGTAAACTGCCAACAATCGCGTTTGCCAGCCCCCCCGCACTGCCTGGTGGTGGAGTGATTTGGGTGAAGACATCCATGCTGATCCACTGCAAACCATTGCTCAGGAGTGTCCACAGCAGCCACACCAGCCAGAACAGACCAAACACGGTCATCAGGCTCGACACCGTGAGGTTAAAATAGTTGATGAAGAGCCGTCGCCGATAGAGATTCATCACCTCAAACCTCAGCTGCGCTTGCCTTCACGGGCGGCCAGATGCATCAACATAAGTCTGGCAAGTGCCAGAATCACGAAAGTGATAGCAAACAGAATCAAACCCAGCGCAATCAATGAAGAACTGTAGAGTTTTTCCACGGCCTCGGTGAACTCATTGGCCAGCGTCGATGAGATGGTATTGCCCGGCATAAACAGTGAGGCATTGATCTCATGGGCATTGCCTATCACAAAAGTGACCGCCATGGTCTCGCCCAAGGCCCGCCCCAAACCCAGCATGATGCCACCGGCCACGCCCACTCTCGTATACGGCAAGACAATATGCCACGCCACTTCCCAGGTGGTCGCACCCAGCGCATAGGCTGATTCCTTGAGCGCCGCGGGTACGACTTCGAATACGTCTCGCATGATTGAGGCAATAAACGGCAATATCATGATGGCGAGAATCAGGCCTGCCGTAAACATACCGATGCCCATCGGTGGCCCCTGGAATAACATGCCCACCACAGGCCAGTCGCCGAGATGGTCAGTGATCCAGGGCTGGACATAGTCGGCAAACCAGGGTACGAAGACGAACAAACCCCACATACCGTAGATGATGCTGGGAATGGCTGCCAATAACTCAACCGCAACCCCAATAGGGTGCTTGAGCCAGGTCGGTGCCAACTGAGTGATAAATAGCGCAATACCAAAACTGACCGGGATGGCAATCAACAGGGCAATGGTCGACGTCACCAATGTGCCAAAAATCGCAACCAGCGCACCGAACTGTTGAGTAACCGGATTCCATTGTGAACTGGTCAGAAAGCCAAAACCGAATTTCTGAAATGCGGGCCAGGCGCCGATCGTCAAAGATACGACAATGGCTACGATTACTACGAAGACCAACAGGGCGGAAAACAGCGTCGAACCCCGGAACAAGGTATCGAGCCACTTACCCTTGCGCAGGCTTGAGGCGACAGAGTGACCGGACGCTGACGAGTCTACGTTGAGTGCTCCTCTCAGTTTCATAAATCCGGCTATTTGATTCAAAAATAAAGCGGAGGAGCTGTCAGATGACAGCTCCTCCGCAACGCATCAAGCCAGAACCTGTCGTCTCAATGCAACCAGTCGTGAGGCTCATCGTGCTACGCTGACATTCCAAATAGACTCACCAGATTTAGCCCTGACTTCTTTCGCCCAGGTGCGTTCAACCAGACTCACGACATTGGGTGGAATCGGCACATAGTCCAGCTTTTCCGCCATCTGCTGTCCATT
>QIGJ01000289.1 GCA_003229995.1 Gammaproteobacteria bacterium
GGTTTGTTTTTTCCAGAGCAGAGCCATGAGTGTCAGGTAACTTGTCGTTGTGTAACGAATAATGAAAACAAAGTGGATTCTCTGCTGAAAAGCCTTTCACTGCAATGGGTAAGGAATGGAACACAATAACTGATACCAGTGGCGCTCTGATTGGGTCCGTATTGGTTCGTTCTGATTGACGACTGCATGGATGCAGGAGGTAGAGCAAAGTGCAGGAATAGTCGTTCTATTTCGAGCTTTGGGGTGAACCGATTTAGTTTTAGAGCATAGTGCCACGGCCCTGGTGTTCCCCACATACATGGGGATGAACCAAACATCTATCCTGACACGGGGGAGCATGAAGGATACCGATAGCAGTTGCGCAAACTTTAACCACAGTCCTGTTCTATTTGTGCCATAACGCTGGCGAAAGGCACGTTTTCCAGGCTGCCGAACAGTTTGTGTACGCCGAGTTTGTTGCGACTGATTTTGGGAGAGCTGATGCCACACAGAAACCGGCTCAACAGACGGGGCGATGTCAGTTCATCAGCATATTCCTGCTTTAACGTGTAGATTGCACGCAGGGTATTTTCGCTAATTGTTTGTGTATGACGCGGCGGCAGTTCACTTTTTCCTCTTAAACACCAGCTGCAGTGCCCGCAGGTTTGCGGTCGTTGTTCTCCGAAGTGAGTGGCGAGGAGGTTGGTCTGGCAGTTGTCTAGAGTGACCAGATCAAGCACTTGTTGCAGACGTTTGATTTCCGATTGTTCGCGTGCAAGCACACGCTGATACAGTTCTGCGACCAGTGCCTCCAAGGAGTCGGGTTGATTCAGGCGCTGGTAACGGTGGCGGATACCGGCCACTTTTATGTCCAGCAGTTGTTGTTCTCCGAGCCAGTCCAGTGCCCGTACAATGCGTTCGCGCGGGGTATTTAATACGGTCGCTGCCTGGTCAAGGTCGATATTGAACCAGGTTTTTGCTTTTCTGGCCTGCTGAAACAGGCCGGTCAGGAAGGTGTGCCGTTCGCCTTCAAAGCGAGCCAGAATGGTTTGTGTGTCGAGCAGGGGTTTGAACTGGTATTGGGCATAGAAGGGCGTTCCTCCTTTAAGGTAGTGACTGAGTTCGAGATAGGTCAGTAGTGTGCGCAGTACCAGCGGACGAATGTCATGCGTGTTTGCCAGTGTGTACAGGCTGACATCGAATGTTTCGTCAGAGGAAAACAATTCTTGAATCAGGCTGTGTAATGCCGTTTCATCCGGGGTGTCGCCATAGATGAAATTTTCCAGCACAGTCAGGTCATCGGGGCAGACGAGCATCTGGCAAAGTGAGGGCTGACCGTCACGACCGGCACGGCCGATTTCCTGGGAGTAGTTTTCCAGGCTTTTGGGCAGGTTGTAATGGTAGACGGCGCGGATGTTGGCTTTGTCCACTCCCATACCAAAGGCGATGGTCGCAACGACAATGGCGTTGTCTGCTGACATAAACCATTCCTGAATCGGGTTGCGGATTTCGGGTTTTAATCCGGCATGATAGGCCCGGGCGGGGAATCCGTTTTCGGCCAGCATGCGTGCAACGGTTTCGGCTGTTTTTTGCAGGGTGACGTAGACGATGGCAGCGGCGGGTGGATTTTCCCGCAGGGCATTGAGTAATGCGTTGTCCCGTTCTGATGCGGTAATTACGGTGGTGTCGATGTTAAGGTTGGGGCGGTAGAAACCGGTGTTGGTCGCATGGTCGGGTGAAATGTCGAATATTCGGCAAATGTCATTCAACACGGCGGGTGTGGCTGTAGCGGTTAGCGCGAGGATACGCTCGGCGTTGAATTCACGCGCAAAGCCTGCCAGTTTGAGGTAGTCGGGGCGAAAGTTATGACCCCATTCGGAGATGCAGTGTGCTTCGTCTACCGCAAACAGGGATATGCGTATCGGGCGCATACTTTCCCGAAAGCGTTCATTGTTGAATCGTTCCGGTGCGACGTAGAGGAGTCGCAGTTCTCCGTCCCTGAGTTGCCGCATGACTTCTTTGTATTCCCCAGCGTCAAGACTGGAGTCCAGTCGCTGGGCATTAATGCCTCGTTTGCGGAGGGCGTCGATTTGATCTTTCATGAGTGCAATCAGTGGTGAGACAACCAGTGTGATACCCGGCAACAGCAGGGCAGGTAACTGGTAACAGAGAGACTTGCCTCCGCCGGTGGGGAAGATGGCGGCCGCTGAATGGCTGTCCAGAAGATGCTGAATGACCGATTGTTGGCCGGGCAATAGTTCGCTGAAGCCGAAGTGTTGTTGCAGGGTTGATTGAATGTCTTTGGTCTTGTTTGTCTGGTCCGGCTTGTCTGCCATGAGGGTTCCCTGTCTTTGAATGTGAATTAAGCGCTAAAACATATCCAAACGAATAAAATCACTGGTTAACGTATGGAGTTGTAGAAGGAAAAGGGGTCAAGTATCATATTTACGTTTTATTTTAGCTGCTAATTTAGAAAAATTAATCTCAACCTTCATACACAACTTCCATTTTGAGTAGTTTAACCGCATAGCGAAAATCTCGGAGGCTTGCTCCCGAGCTGGATAGCCTACAATGGGGATCTTTTCCCCCATTGTAGGCTATCCAGCTTATGGGTTGTAGAGAAATACGCACGACGTGTACTGATTAATGTATCACTTTGTGTGGACACGGAAATATCGGCATAAAGTGCTCAGTTGGTAACGCGAATGAGGAAACGATAATCCTCTATCAACTAATCGTTAATATGATACTTGACCCCCATTAATCTTTGACCCCGATTATCTCTTTCCCGTTTGGTGGAACCGCTACGCTTGTTCCACCCTACCCAGATTGATAATAGATAGTGGTGGAGTTGGGATATTCATAGATTTTTTTGTTCTTCTCTATTCGACACAGGATAAAATCGTAGGGTGGAACAAGCGCAGCGGTT
>QIGJ01000072.1 GCA_003229995.1 Gammaproteobacteria bacterium
CGTATTCATCGAGCATTTCACGCATGTACATATCTTTTATGGCAGGCAATGCACCGGCAATAACTTCCGGCAATAACAGTAAAAAAACGAATAAAATGAGCTGCGGCATAAACAACCACAGTTGTGAACTCAGCGTACCAGTCCCAGATTCATCCTGCCTGCGCATCCACAGCGCCAT
Source organism: Gammaproteobacteria bacterium (assembly GCA_003229995.1). GTDB lineage: Bacteria > Pseudomonadota > Gammaproteobacteria > SZUA-152 > SZUA-152 > SZUA-152. The sequence continues at coordinate 179 of QIGJ01000072.1, forward strand.
GATAATGAAAGTACCAGTAAGCCCATATAACACATAATGCGGTAGCTTGGTGCCGGAAAGAGAAAAGAACACCAGCACAAAAACAAACCACAACAAGGCAAAACGAGTGAATTCATCGCGCCACAGTTGTTTGATATTCAGCAGTGACTTGATCAGCACGGTGGTAAACGGTAACACTGCTACCAGTAGTACCACGGGGATGTAATAAAAAATTCCACCACCGTGCTGTTCCATGGGACTACTGAAGCGATCAATATTGTGTTTGAAGAAAAATCCCTGAATAAAAGCATCGCCTTCCTTAAGGTACTGCACCACGTACCAGGGCATGGCAATAATAAGAAAAATACCAATGCCCAGCGGGTTGAACACCACATTGAACCAGGTCTTCAGCTCCTTGCTGGCGGCAAAAAACAGGAAACTCACCGCCATGGGCACCAACACCGATACCGGCCCTTTGGTCAGAAACCCCAGACCAATAAGTGCAAAGGTAAACAACAACCAGCGGCGTTCGCGCTCTTTCCAGTAGAGGTAGATGCAAAACAGGGAACCTGCAATAAACAGGTTAAGCAGCGCATCCGCCGTAGCCGCCTTGGCCATCACCGATACCTCAAAAGCAGTGGCTGTAATAATGGCCGCCATCAGCCCGGTACGCTCATCACGTATCCGGCGTACAAAGGCAAATACTGCTAGCACCCACAGGGTGGCCGCAATGGCCGAAGGCAGGCGGAAGGCAAATTCGTTGATGCCAAAAACAAACACACTGGCAGCCTGAAACCAGTAAATCAGAATGGGTTTGTCGTAACGCGGTTTGCCATCAAGATAAGTGGAAATAAAATCACCACGCTCAAACATTTCGCGGGTGGCTTCGCTGAAGGCTCCCTCGTCAAGATCAAACAGAGGCACGGCGTAAATATTCAGGTAAAAACTCACTGCGACAGCGAACAACGCGAGTAAACGTAGGGCAGCGTTACTGGAAGGTTGGGGGCTGATTACAGGCATTGGGTCTCTTTGCAAAATATAAATAACACATTGTGAATAAAAACGATCTCAATGATCCAGCAACCTATTTGATACGAATAGATGGTATAAATAGACGCTCGTTCACAAGCGACGTATACCACTTGGCAAATCATCCTATAAAAAACCCGGTTGACAGTCCGATGTCAAAACGGCAAAAATCCGGATTTCACTATGTGGTCGGAACAGTGCTGCTGCTGGGGCTGTTGCTCGCCGTAGAGACCTGGATCGGCTGGTCAGCACTGCTCCGCCCCTGGTTAAATCTCGCCCCTGAATATCTGGCCGCTGGCATTATACTGATATTTTTGACTTACGGCCTGCGCGCACTCCGTGTCTATGATTATTTCCTCGCCGACACCCGAGGCCATTTTGCGGTGTGCCTGCGCCTTTCTCTGCAACACAACCTGCTGAATAACCTGCTGCCCATGCGCTCTGGCGAACTGGCCTTTCCGGTACTGATGTCACGTTGTTTTTCAGTACCCGTAATACGCTCTGTGCCAGGCCTACTGTGGTTCCGGTTTCTGGACTTACACACCCTCATTGCCTTTGCCCTGATGGTCGTCAGCGAACCGTTCATCGGTCAAATGCTGGGCGTTGTTTTGGCGTTGTTGTGGATGAGCGTGCCCTGGCTGGCCTTCAAACTTACCGCCTTCTGGCAGATACGTCTGGCCCGCCACTCTGGTCGGGTAAGCAATTTCGTGCAACGCATACTGAAAAGCCTGCCGCAACAATCCCGCCTGTTTTGGCGTTCCTGGTTATGGACACTGCTCAACTGGGCCATCAAACTTGCGGTGTTTGCCTGGATACTCACCCTGTTTTCTAAAATCCCCCTGAGCACGGCATGGATTGGTGCCACCTTGGGTGATTTCACCAGTGTATTACCTATCCATGGTGTGGCAGGTGCGGGGACTTATGAGGCCGGTATCGTGGCCGGGCTGGTACCGTTTGGCATCGACCCGGCGGAGGCTTTGCAAGCAGCAGTAAACCTGCATCTGTTTGTATTAGGCTGCACTCTGCTTTCTGGTGCGTTAAGCTTGTTGTTGCCCACACTGCCTGCGTCTTCACCTGTAGAGATCAATCATGATTAATCACTTCTTTCGTCTGTTTGTACTATTTGGCACCCTGCCGTTCATAAGCTTGATATTCATAAACCCGAGCTATGCAACCTCATTACCGCAACAGTTTACTGCCGTGTATGCTGTAAAAACATCCGGCATGACCATCGGTGAAACCAAGCGTGTACTCAGTCACGATGGTAAATACTATCAATTTGAATCCATCACCCGCCCCAAAGGCATCGCTCGGCTGCTAACCAGCGGACAAGTCGTCGAACGCAGCCTGTGGTCATTTTTCCACGGCCAACCCCGACCTGAGCACTACACCTTCCTTAACAGTGGCAGCAAAAAAAATCGCAACGTACAACTGGATTTTGACTGGGATAAAAACCGGGTGATCAACACCATCAACGGCGAACCCTGGTCCATGCCACTGGAACATGGCACTCAAGACAAACTGCTTTATCAATTACGCATCATGCAAGACTTGCCCACCAGCAAAACTACGCTGCGCTATCCCGTTGCCGACGGCGGTAAATTGAAATATTACGATATTGAAATCATCGGCAAGGAACGCATTCGTACGAAACTGGGCATCTTCGACACGATACGCTTGCATCGCACCAAAGGCAGTCGAAAAACCACGTTATGGTGTGCCGAGCAGCTGGGTTATTTACCGGTGCGTATCGAACAGCAAAAAAATGATGACAGCCCGGTGATAGCAACATTGACATCGGTATCGGGTATCACCCCAGGCAATAAAAACCTGTCAGTAGCCCGATAAC
>QIGJ01000392.1 GCA_003229995.1 Gammaproteobacteria bacterium
AGAGTCTATAAAACAGGGCAAATCGATGAAGGTCGGTTTGTTAACAGTATTGCTCGGCCGTAAACCGGATTCTGTTCATCAAAAAATTAATCATACTCAAGTAATTACCCAACCGGGAGAGTGAAAATGGTAAAGAAGAAGGCAGTAAAGAAAAAAAACGTAAAAAAGAAAGCCGCAAAAAAGGCAGCACCAGCAAGGCGTGTGGTTGCGATTAAAGAGCCTATGACAAAAACAGCATTGTTTGCCAACATTGCGGACGCTACTGAACTTTCCAAAAAAGATGTCGTAATGGTGTTTGAGGCTCTGTCAGATATCATTAATGGCCACATCAAAAAGAATGCCGTTGGTACATTTACCTTACCGGGTCTGCTCAAGATAAAAACCGTGCGTAAGCCCGCGACCAAAAAACGCAAAGGTGTTAATCCTTTCACTGGCGAAGATACTATCTTTAAGGCCAAGCCAGCACGTACGGTGGTTAAGGTTTTGCCCTTGAAAAAAATGAAAGATATGACCAGCTAAACGTATTTTCCGTTATCGTTGGGAAATACTGAAAGTGGGAGCCATTGGCTCCCACTTTTTTTTGCGCAGTTATTGATTGAAGAACGGGCGAAGACGGGCTGAAGTCGGGATGCTAAACAGGGAAATTATTGCGTGCCCATTCCTTATTGGTCGGTGATTGTTAGGCTGGGGTTAACGTATCAATGGGCCATCGGGGTTGTGCGCCAAAGTGTTTGCCTTGTTTCTGTCCGGTTGCCAGCCGTAATGAACCGGCGAAAGCGATCATCGCGCCGTTATCGGTACAAAATGCAGGGCGGGGATAAAAAATCCCGAAGCCTTCTTTTTCTGCGAGTTGGGAAAGTCGTTCCCGCAAGGTGTGATTGGCGCTGACGCCACCAGCGATCACCAGCCGTTTTAATCCGGTCTGTTGCAGCGCACGTTTGCATTTGATGGCAAAGGTATCTGCTACGGCATCTTCAAAGGCGCGGGCGATGTCAGCACGGGTTTGTTGTGGATTTATGTTGTCCGCTGTGTTGTCGCGTAGTGTGGTGATGGCGAAGGTCTTGAGTCCACTGAAACTGAAATCGAGCCCGGGGCGCTGGGTCATGGGTCGCGGAAAATGGAAGCGTTCCGGATTGCCTTGTTTGGCCAGTTTCGCCAGCGCCGGGCCGCCGGGGTAATTCAAGCCGAGCAATTTGGCGGTTTTGTCGAAGGCTTCCCCGGCAGCATCGTCGAGGGTTTCGCCGAGAATGGTATACTGTCCTACGCCGTTTACTGCCACCAGCAAAGTGTGTCCACCGGAAACCAGCAGGGCGATAAAGGGAAATGTGGGCGGGTTTTCTTCCAGCAGTGGAGCCAATAGATGCCCTTCCATGTGATGTACGGCCACTGCCGGTACGTTCCAGGCCCAGGCTAGACTGCGACCGATGCTGGTGCCGACCAATAATGCGCCCACCAGCCCGGGTCCAGCGGTATAAGCGACACCGGTGATATCTTGTTTGTTGCAACCTGCATCGTTGAGCACCTGTTGAATCAATGGCAGGGTCTTGCGTACATGGTCGCGGGAGGCCAGTTCCGGCACTACGCCGCCGTAATCAGCATGTAATTCGATCTGGCTATAAAGCGCATCGGCGAGCAGTCCGTGTTCGTTATGGTAGAGCGCGATACCGGTTTCGTCGCAGGAAGTTTCGATGCCTAAAGTCAGAGATGGGGTTCGATAAGACACTTTTCTGTACTCTGTGGGGAGTTTTTTGGTCGGATGCTTTGCATTTGTGTGCGTAAATGACTAAAATTCCCGGCTCGCTGCGTTGGCTGGGTCTTTTGTTCTTTATAGCACAGCAAAGATAAAGGCATCGCAAAGAAAGAATGTATCGCAAAGTATGTTTACTGTAAAAGGATTGGAAGACCAATGCCGAATGTTCGTGTAAGAGAAAATGAGCCCTTTGATATCGCTCTGCGTCGTTTCAAACGCTCTTGTGAAAAGGCGGGTGTGCTCACTGAAGTACGTCGTCGTGAATTTTACGAAAAGCCCACCCAGGCCCGTCAACGTAAAATGGCTGCTGCGGTTAAGCGCCAGATGAAAAAGACTTCCCGGGATATCACGCGTCGCAAGCGCCTTTACTGATTTCCGATATTCATTCTCTGTTTTCATTTAACAGGGGATGAGTATTTCCTTTCTGTTTTTTTCACTGCTCAGGTGACCTCATGGCTGATTCAGCGCTCAAACAACGATTGACTGAAGACATGAAAGCCGCGATGCGCAGCAAAGATAAGCCGCGCTTGGGTGTGGTGCGCTTGGCGCTGGCCGCGATTAAGCAGCGCGAAGTTGATGAGCGCATTGATCTGGATGATGTGCAGGTGCTGGCAGTGCTGGATAAAATGGTCAAGCAACGTCGCGACTCGGTAAAACAGTTCGAAGATGCAGGGCGTCAGGAACTGGCTGACCAGGAAAGCTACGAAATCAGCGTCTTGCAGGAATATCTGCCAGCTGCGCTGGACGAAACCGAACTTAATGAGTTGATTGTCGCTGCTATCAACAGTGCGGGTGCCGAATCCATGAAAGACATGGGCAAGGTGATGGCGGTGCTTAAGCCTCAGGTGCAGGGGCGAGCAGATATGGGTGCGGTTAGTCAGAAAATTAAACAGCGACTGGCGGGGTAGTCCTTATGAACGTGCACGAAATAACTTCCCTGTTTAGCATCCCGGCTTCGCCCGTTCCTCAATCACAAAAGCTCGAAATAGAACGACTATTCCTGCAC
>QIGJ01000057.1 GCA_003229995.1 Gammaproteobacteria bacterium
TCATTGTGGCTTTTTACGTTCGTGCAGCAATAACCGACAGTGATTTTTTTCGACGCCACCAGCGCCGTAACCCGGCACGCGACAAGGTAAATTTATTACCATTGCAGGCGTAAAGAATAAGTTCGTCAATCTCGTTTCGACGTAATGCATTCAATAAAGGAAGCATCCATTCACGATTGAATACCCGCACACATTGTGCCCAGTCCTCTATCTTCCCATTTTGCCAACATCGCAATAGCTCATCCAACACCAGCAAATGCTCACCGGATGAAATGGCGGTGTTCAACCACGTTGCCGCATCTTCTGGCAAGTCCTTGCGTGCGGTATTTGAAAGTGCAACCAACCCCTGGCTCACAGGCTCATTGCTCCACACCTGGCACCACTGGCTGTCTGTATTCTTGTCCATATTATCTGATGGTATCGCTGGTGTTTCACCGCCTCCCCAAAACCACAGGCTGCTCACTGGCGGCTGTCCAGCGGTTTGTCTTTCCCGATTCACTGCGCTGACATGCAAAACCATTTGCACTTCGTTCATCAAACGATGCCATTGTTTGCCATCCGCTCCGACTGGTAAATATTCACCAATAGCCCGACCACGCACTTGTGCCAAACGGTAAGTACGCAACTTCGGTGCATCAGGCTGTTGTAAATACCAGCGCGTGGGAGTCGCGGCTTCAATGTGCCAGCCGTCCTGTGCAAATTGCGCATTCAGGTCCGTCACCAACAAATCCGCTTCAGTTTGGGACAAAGATAAGCTTTCCGGTCCCATCAGCACCAACTGATCACGATCCGGAATCAATTGCACCGGGTCAGCCCGCAAACACCAACCCGTTGCTGACTGTCCTGTGTCACCCACATAACTAACAGCAGCCACCGGTAAATCAACATCCGTTGGTATAACAACGTCAAAAAGTGCAAACAACACCGCCTCAAAACTGGCCCCTGAGCAACGGTGTTTTTGCGCACGAGCAAAGAAACACTCCAACTCCGGCAAGCGCCCCACCTGCGCAAACACCGATTCGTGTTCAGTGGGGGGTAAATCCAGCAGGCCTGGCAACACTAACGTGCAACGCCGCCCGGATGTGTTTTGATCGTGGGCCATGGGAGTTCAGGTATTTTTCCGATGAAGCAACATCGCATCACCGTAACTGAAAAAACGATACCGCTGTGCAATAGCATGTGCGTAAGCTGCCTTTATTTCTTCAAAACCGGCAAAAGCACTCACCAGCATTAACAACGTGGATTCTGGCAAATGAAAATTGGTGATCAGGGTATCCACCACACGAAACGTATAACCGGGAGTGATAAAAATATCCGTATCCCCCTGAAAAGGGGCCAGTTCCCCTCCATGGGCCGCGCTTTCCAATGCACGCACGCTGGTCGTGCCCACCGCCACCACACGACCACCACGGGCCTGTGTTTGTCGCACCGCTGCCACCGTGTCCAGCGACACCTCGATGATTTCCTTATGCATGTGATGTTCAGCAATATTATCCACACGTACTGGCTGAAATGTGCCGGCCCCCACATGCAGTGTGATAAAAGTCGATTCAACGCCCTGCTCTGCCAGCCCATCCAGCAGATTCTGGCTGAAGTGCAACCCCGCCGTCGGTGCAGCAACCGCGCCCTGTCGCTGGGCAAATACCGTTTGATAACGCTCACGGTCCCCGGACTCATCAGCACGCTCGATGTACGGTGGCAATGGCATATGACCATGGCGTTCCAGCAGCGTCATTACCGATTCCGCGCCTTCAAAACTCAGGTAAAAAAGGACGTCCTCACGTCCCGTTACCGTGGCCCGTATCTCACCTTCCAGCAATAAGCTGCTGCCGGGTTTGGGGGATTTGCTGGCCCGCACATGGGCTAATACACGGTGCTCATCGAGCACCCGCTCCACCAGCACCTCCACTTTGCCGCCGGTCTCTTTCTGACCCAACAGACGCGCCGGAATCACCCGGGTATTGTTCATTACCAGCAAATCACCCGGCTGCAACAGCGCACCAATTTGTGCGAACAAGGCATCCTCAACCGTGTTACCCCGCAACACCAGCAAACGGCTGGCCGTCCGCTCGGCAAGCGGATGCTGGGCGATCAATTCGGGAGGCAGGTCAAAATGGAAATCACAACGATGCATGGCGCGGGAGTGTAGCAAACTACCCTCTACAAAATCTCCCTCCCCTCTGCAACTTGCCTGTGGCGCGTTAAACGCATATCATGTGCGCCGTCTCAACAGGTGAGAATGCCGGGGTGGCGGAACTGGTAGACGCGCCGGATTCAAAATCCGGTTCCTTCGCGGGAGTGCCGGTTCGATTCCGGCCCTCGGTACCATTCTCTTTGTTTGAAACGTTTGTTTGAAACATTTGTTTGAAGCAACGGATTCACTCTTACCATAGGAACGCGCACGAAATAACTGCCCTGTTTTTTACATCCCGGCTTCAGCCTACCTTATACCTTTGCCTAAAACATCTGCTATTTTTCGCCTAAAAGCGCTTATTTTTGGTGGCGTCCGTTCTTCAATCACAAAAGCTCGAACAACAACTCACCAGCAAACGGCGAGTCAAGATAGACGTCGATGGCTGGTCGAACCTTAAATGTCTCTTTCCCGCTTGGTGGCACAAGCCCAGCGGTTCCACCATAAAATAAGATGTGAAAGAAGTGCAAGAATAAACAATGATGGATAGGTGGCCTCTAAAAAATGGACGATGCCCATTCAGCATTGGAAGAATGCCCTGAATCGATTTATGATTGGGT
>QIGJ01000381.1 GCA_003229995.1 Gammaproteobacteria bacterium
CCACCGTTTAATTCAGTAACGATGGCGGCCGCACAGATTTTACCTTGGGTGTTGGCACTGTGCCCTGTTTTTTGCATGGGGTCTGCAATACAGGCATCACCAATCACATGAATATTTTCTTGTAATTTAGACGCAAAATTTTGTTGGTTTACAGGGCACCAACCCGACTCATCCACCAGGCCAGCAACCTTTGCAATCTCCCCCGCATGTTGTGGTGGAATCAAATTCACAACATCTCCTTTAAGAGTACCGATTGTGCGCCCTGTCAGTGATAATGTTTTGGTATCTGCGGATATAATCTCACCTTGTTCAGAGCCATCGACCCACTCAATCATACCCTTGTAAAGTTTTTCCCAGCCTTTACGAAACATGGCCAGTTCTTCAGAGTCACCGCTGGAATCAATGAGTAGAACTTTCGAAGAAGGCTTGGTTTTTTTAAGGTAGTATGCGATCAGGCTGGCGCGTTCATAAGGAGCAGGAGGGGCGCGAAAAGGTTTACGAGGTGATGCAATAATGACTTTACCGCCATTTTTCATTGCTTCTAATTGTTTTCGCAATAAAGTGGTTTGCGTACCCGCTTTCCAGGCATGTGGCATAATTTTACTATTTGCTGCACTCGCGCCTTCGATTTCATGCCAGTTAAAAGAAATTCCTGGAGAAACGACCAGCCGATCATAGGTGAGCGTTTTATCATTTTTTAGTTTAATTTTTTTCGCGATGGCATCGATTGAAATCACCGTATCATGTATGACGTTAACGCCGTGATTTTTACGCAGTCCGTTGTAATTGTGGGTAATAAAATTGATAGATTTCATCCCGGCCAATACGGTATTGCTGAACGGGCAGGTAACAAACTGACTATTTGGTTCAATCAAAGTCACATTCAGGCTGGAATCATACTGACGCAGGTAGTTAGCACAGGTTGCACCACCAAAACCACCGCCAACCACGACCACGCGAGCCGTGGCTCCTGCCGCAGCACTGCCCGGCAAAATAAGGCCGCTGGTGGTGGAAGTTACACCCGCTGCTCCCAGCAGTTTAATAAATGTTCTGCGATCCAGCTGATTCATCACATCTATCTCTAGTTATATTTCTGGTTATTTATCTAAAGCCGCGAAATATTCTGCCAACATATTAATTTCATCATCACTCAGTGCTTTAGCGTATCGCCCCATGATGGTGGATTTTTCGTCACCCGATTTAAAGCCAAACAAGCTTTCGGTGATATCGCTTTTTTCCAAACCGTTCAGTTCTGGAATTTTTCCTGACCCGATTCCGTTTGGTCCATGACATGTTAAACAGGCATCGGCCATAATTTTGGCCTTGTTTGGTGTTGCGGCTATAACGGTGTTTGTTAAGAGTAGTAATGCGACAGTGCTGATTGACAGAAAACGCATTAATGCAGTCCATTTTATAAATACATTCTGTTTCATAATTGCCTCAAAACTCCCATGAAGAAAAGGGAGGTAGTCGATTTATATTTGTTACAAAATGCTACCTTTCTAAAAAATTTTACTTTAAAACAAATGAAAGCCAGGAGAAAAAATTCGTCTGGCTTTCATTATTTTAAACAATCATCTTAGTCAACGATTCGTTGAATAAATGAAACTACAGGCCAACATAGAACTGAAGAGTCAAACGATTGTCTTTATCGACACCAGCCGGTGTATCAAAGCGATCCCAGTACTCGATATAGGCTTTAATATTTTGTGCCAGATAATGAGTGATGTTTAAAGTTAATTCGTTGTACTCATGGGCACCATCATTTCTTTCATAGTTATCCAGGCGCACCAACTGCACCCAGGTAGGCTTACCTTTTTTGGTTTTCATGACGTTATAAGCCTGGATGGAGAATGCATTATTTTTATCGGTACTTCCCGTGATATCATCCTCGGCCATGAGATAAGCTGCCTGAATACGGATATCTTTCAGATCAGCCTGGGTATCGATTGCCATGCGATTGAAATCCATATTACCGGCTTCACCATCGAGGATGTAACCGCCCACCATGATGTTCTTTTTCATATCAAAGGCAACACGGGCATTCATGCTGCTACCGTTACCAAGCTCATTTCCGGATACACCTTCAGCATTATCTGCTATGCCGCCGAGGCCAATGTTATAAAATAATTTGTCATTGGCAACACGGCCGGTCATTGCCACATTTTGGCGTTTGGAGCGTAATTTTCCGTCGTTGTCAGCACCACCAAAGTTCTGGTCAATCACACCTACGCTGCCACGGGTTAATCGGAAATGATTGCCGAGGAAACCATAGCCATCAGCCCAGTTGGCCTGACTCCAGGTCATTTGCAGAGTGGCTTCCTTGTTGAAACGATAAGATAGCGCAGTGCTGCCAACTTCTGGTGTAAAGTTGGCCTCGTCTTCAGCTTCAATTTGAGTGAATACGGAAACGTTTTTACCCATAGTGCCGGCAATAAACAGCGCCACGCCATGAATGGCGCGCACCATACGGTCACCGCTGTCTGCTTTATCATAAGGACGTGAAATAACCAAGCCACTAATTGGAAAGTTACCTGCCTCAAAATAAGGCGTATTTTTAGCATCTGTCTTCAGGTCTTCTTTAAGGTCTTCCTTAAGACGATAGCCTTGTTCTTTGAATTTTCGACCTTTGTTATTCAACTGAGGCCATGCGTTATGACAGTATGAACAATTTTTTTCGTATTTAGCGGCAAATGACGGTATGGCCTGTGCGGTTCCTGTCAGAGTAATACCTGCGACAGCCAG
>QIGJ01000023.1 GCA_003229995.1 Gammaproteobacteria bacterium
AATATAAAATTTATTCCATTGAATGCCAGTGGTGCTTTCCATTCTCGTTATATGAAATCAGCCGCCACTGAATTTAAAAAATATATTCGCCCGTTTACATTTTCTCCGCTGAAAATAGATGTCATTTCAAATGTGCATGCACAGCTGTATGCGCAGGAAAAGATTAAAGAAAATCTGGTGGCTCAAATTACCCATTCTGTTAAATGGTCAGAGAGTATTCGTCATATGATGGAACGAGGAGTGACAGAGTTCAGGGAATTGGGGGCTGGTCAGGTACTGACAACACTGATTGCGAAAATACAGGCACACAGAAAATTCACAGATAAAGGCATTGTGCCGCTAATACGGAAATCAATGTTACCGATGATAACAACCCCGAGATTGAAAAGATGACCGAAAAAGTGGCTGCCTGGAATAATACCTGGTCTGTGGGAATCCGAGTGTCCTGCAAAAATCATAGTGAGATATTAACAACACGCACACAGGCAATGCTGTTGTTTGGCCGGAAAGCCACAATTTATATGCAGGGTTATAAAGGTTATTTTGATCTTGCAGATGTGAAACCGGTCAGTGAGAAAAAATAAGTGTCGATTGTTATCCCTGTTCTACTTTAGGAGGAAAAATCAGTGTCTGCGCCAATAAAAACTGTAAAAAAAGCAACAGAATGTACAAATTCTACTATTGCCATCGTTGGAATAAGCGGTCAGTTTCCCGGCGCGCCTGATCTTGAAACCTTTTGGAAGAACCTTATGGAAGAGCGGAATGTTATCGCTGAAATTCCCACTGAGCGTTGGGACTGGCGTGATTATACCAATGATGCACAACATGAAACGGCGACACGCTGGGGTGGTTTTGTCGATGGTATTGAAAATTTTGATGCAGATTTTTTTAATATTTCACCACACGAAGCGGCCTTGATGGACCCACAACACCGTAAGTGGTTGGAGTCCGTTTGGAATTGTCTGGAAAATGCCGGTATTCGCCCCTGTGATATTGCGGGATCACGCACGGGTGTCTTTGTTGGTGTGGCAAATCATGATTATGCCGAACGTCTGTGCTTAAGTGATAACGATGTACTGGAGTACACATCCACGGGCAATACTTTCTCCATGCTGGCCAATCGTATCTCCTGTTTTTTCGATTTTCGGGGTCCCAGTGAACCCGTGGACACGGCATGTTCCAGTTCTCTGGTGGCTGTGGATCATGCCTTGCAGGCTATTCACAATGGTCGCTGTGATGCTGCTATCGTTGGTGGCGTTAACGCGCTGTTGATGCCGACGTGTCATACATCATTCAATCGTGCTGGCAGATTATCCCCGGATGGTTGTTGCAAAGCCTTTGATGAAAGCGCCAATGGTTACGTGCATGCCGAAGGGTTTGGTGCCATATACCTTAAACCGCTTGCTGAGGCAGAGCGTAACGGTGACCATATTCATGCGGTAATTCGGGGTAGTAGTGTTAACCATAATGGCAACAGTCAATCATTTGCCACGCCGAGTCCTGATGCCCAAATGCGACTTCTGCTGGATACCTATAAAAAGGCAGATATAGATCCGCAGACAATCGGCTATATCGAAGCTCATGGTGTGGGTTGTAGGTTAAGTGATTCGATAGAAATTGATGCATTGAAAGAAACATTTTCTGCACTGTATCAACAGAAAAATCTTGATTCCTCTGGGAAGGCACATTGTGGTCTTGGTTCGGTCAAAACCAATATTGGGCATTCCGGAGCGGCTGCTGGTATGGCCAGCCTGTTAAAGGTGGTTCTTGCAATACAGCACAAAATGCTGCCTGCAACCTTGCACCTGAACAATCAAAATTCCGGTATTGATCTTAAAGGAACCCCATTTCACTTTGTTACCCAGGCCACAGATTGGGAGGTCGGTGTCGATATGCCCCGGTGTGCGGGTGTCAGTGCGTTTGGGTTCGGTGGTGTCAATGCCCATGTGATTGTTGAAGAATATCTGACGAATGAAAACATCGCTGGCAACAATATGGCGAATGAAAACCTGGGCAATGAAAAACCATCGTACTGTATTGTGTTATCTGCACGGACAGAAGAACAACTCAGAGTGCGCGTCAATGAATTAGCTGATCATTTGCCGAAATTGCACGAAGATGATCTGGTGCGTCTGGCTTTTACCTTACAGATGGGCCGGATGCCTATGGCTCACCGGGTTGCTTTTGTGGCAACTGATCTGAAAACATTAACTGAACAACTGATTGCATTTGATTCTGGTTTTCTGGGTATTTGCGGTAATACTCCAGCCCTTCTGGAGAAAGAAGAAATCAGTCTGCTTACCCAGCGTTGGATTGCTAAGGGAAGACTGGATCGACTGGCAGTAGCTTGGGTCAGTGGTGAAGATATCGACTGGTCTATATGCCATACGGTTAATCCGAGGCGATTGCCCTTGCCAGGTTATCCTTTTGCCGCACAACATTTTCCGCTGCCTGCTTTTTCTACCAAGCCTGTATTTAAGTCTTTACCAAAGTCTCCATCAACATCATCTGCGATAAAGCAGGCAGGCAATTCCGGTATATCTAATGTGCAGCAAGCCTGCTTGGAGAAAGAAACGGCGATGGAGGAATGCCATGAAAGTACTAACGCATATCCGTATGACGAGCACAGACCTTCAGGTATTGTGACTAAACAGCAGAAGGCGGAGGAGGCTACCAGAGAGGGAATGAATATAGCGCAGATTTCAAATGTGTTGGCCATTGCAGAAAAAGAGACGCCGCAGCAGGAAGAGATTGTTGAAATATTGTGCCGGTATTTGTCGGAGATCAGTAAGGTTCCCCTGAAGAGCCTGGACCCTGACGCGAATATCACCGATCTGGGCCTGAATTCTGTTTTTATCACCGAACTGACTGCCCGTCTGGAGCCATTACTCGGTTTTCGAGATCCCGTGATATTTTATTCGGCACGTTCCATTCGCGACGCTGCCGCACGGATTAATACCCGTATTTCCAGCCTGAAC
>QIGJ01000357.1 GCA_003229995.1 Gammaproteobacteria bacterium
GCAAATTGATACGCTATCGGTGGTCGAACGCGCGCATCACCATGTATTGTGGAACCGGGTGCCGGGCTATGACCCAACCCACTTGAACCAGTTGATCAGCGAGCAGCACATCTTTGAGTATTGGTATCATGCGGCTTCGTATCTGCCAATGCGCGACTACCGCTATGCGCTACCGCACATGACGTCGATACGCAATGGTGAAAACCGCTATTACACCAATGTCGACAAACACCTGATGAACGAGATCCTGGCCCGTGTGAGTGCAGAGGGGGCGTTACGGATGCGTGATTTCGACAAGGGGAACAAGGGAAAGGGCAAATGGTGGAACTGGGGGCCGGATCGACGCGCCCTTGACAAGCTGTTCATGCAGGGCGATCTAATGGTGTGTGGACGCAATGGCATGGAGAAGGTCTATGACCTCGCCGAACGCTGTTTGCCAGAGGGCATCGATCTGAGTGTGCCTACGCTGAGTGAATATGCGGCCTATTTGTTCGACACCACACTCAGAGCACACGGAGTCTTCACCTGGAAGCAGCTATTGCACCTGAAGACGGGTAAACCCTTGCGGGACGCGATGCGTAAAGTTCTCGACGAGCGTATCGACGTTGGAGTGGTGAAAGCACTGGATATCGCCGATGCGCCAACCATTTACGTAGACATCAAGGCACTCGAACAAGCGCCGATGATCGACGGTGCACTGAAGGTGCTGTCCCCATTTGATAACGTGGTGATCCACCGCGATCGCTTGAGTGCGTTGTTCGGATTCGACTACCGGATTGAATGTTATGTCTCGGCATCTAAGCGGGTGTTCGGCTACTTTTGTCTACCAATCCTGTACGGCGATAAGTTCGTCGGTCGAGTCGATTGCAAGGCGCATCGGGCTGACCAGCGTTTTGAAGTTTTAAGCCTGAACCTGGAGGATGGCACACTCGACCGGGATCAGTTTTTCCCCGCGTTAAGCGACGAGCTGCAAAGGCTTGCCGATTTTAATAAGTGTCCGCTGCTCGATGCGAGCGTAGTTGCTGCAGAGAGTGAGTAATTAAAAGCTCGAAATAGAACGTCTATGCCTGCACTTTTGTTCAATCAGAACGAACGAAGTCGGACTAAATCCGGGCGCTAAACTGGGAAGTTATTGCCTGCCCATTCCTTAGCTTTTTTTACCAGTACCAGTACCTTAATTTTTTTCGTGCTGACATTCGTCGCCCGAAATTGAGGGGTTTATGTTTTAGTTTGGTATAGTTATTTTCCAAAAATGCTTCTGTAGCATCCAGTACCCGTTCACTGGAGCATCCGTCGCGATAAGGGTGCAACCAGTCAGCATATTTACGGACTTCAGACATCAATTCTGGTGACAGAGTGAGTGCTGAGTCAATAGCACCCTCCAGTTCATCGGCCCCTTGAATGTTTAACAAATGTGGCCCTGGATTACGATGGCGATAAGTGACTACAGGTTTGTCTTGTAACATAAATTCAAAGACGACAGACGAGGTGTCGGAGACCATCACATCGGCAGCTTTGAGCAAGGGAATAATGTTGTCGGTATCAACAAAACTGAGATTCGATCCTTCTAACGCCTTGTAGCTGTCTACAATGGTAGAAGGCATTTTAGGGTGCAGGTTCACCAGCCAATGCCAGCGACCTTCGTTGGCCAGTTGTGCGATAGTATTGTGCAGTCGTGGTGCGGCGGTAAGTCGGCGACTGAACGTAGAGGTATAAAGCACAATGGGTTTTTCGATACCTGATTGGTCGCGCAGGCCGACTTGTTTATCGGTTTGAAACAGTGGATCGATTTTGGGCCAGCCGGTTTCCACGGCCCGGAAATAACCGTGTTGCTGTGCCAGTTGTTGAAATTTGAGTGTGGTGCTGGGCCCCTGTGTGCAGTACAGATCAAAGTCGCCACGAATGCGAAAGTGTCCCACATGCTCATCACGTTTTTCGGCATTGAAGCCATGAAACAGTTGCACTTTGGCACCAGGGAAAAAATAGGGTACCCAGTTGCTGGTAACGAATACCGCGTCAGGTTGGTAGTCCATCACTGCTTTAACCGTCTTTAATTGTTGCTCATCATCGTGTAGGTGTTCGTCGCTGACGCCGTGAACAAACCAAGCCACTTTGTCTCCGCGCGCATGAATGGCTGCTTGCACCGGTCGGGCAATGGAGTAGCCATAGAGTTTGCTGACAAAAAATAGATAGCGCATTAGTTAAGCTTCAGTTGTGGAAAAAGCGTGATGATTTCGTCAGCAGCACGTTTGCCCGCGAGACCATCCAGTTGATCAAACATAATCTGATTGGCTTCGGCGCGTTGGGCTTGTTTGGCGGCAGGTTCGGCGAGACATTGTTGGATGGCTTCATCGAGTGCATTGACATGCTCGATTTGCAGGCTGAAGTCGCGAATCATTTTATGGACGTGGGATACGGTACGTTTTCCCTCCGGCATCTTGAAGGTGACCACAGGTTTATCCAATGCGCAACATTCGGCAAGAATGGAGCTGGCATCACCAATACAGACGTCAGCAATCATGATGTGGGGAAGAATGTCGTGGCTACCCAGATAATGCACGCCGGGTGTATTACGAATGTTGTCGATGTGTTCAGCGGCAGTCCAGGGATGTACGGTAACCAGCACATTATAGTGTTGTGTCAGTGGTGCAAGTTTATGAGCCCATTGGTTGATGGCGGAAAGCCCGGATTTATTCCAGGTGGCGGTGAACAAAATCGTTTTTTTGTTGGCGTCGAGC
>QIGJ01000308.1 GCA_003229995.1 Gammaproteobacteria bacterium
CGCAGCAAGATTTTCAGATTGCCTGATACAAGGAAACAGGCAGTCCGGGTTGATGATCAGCGGGAAACGGATGGTCTTTTGGTATTTCAACTAGAGAGTTTATTCAGCTGGACCGAACATGTACAGCTTGATCGTTGCCAGGAAGAAAATGTGGATGAAGATATCACTTCAGCGGCAAAAGACCTCGACATCATTGCGCTATCCCGTCAACGCAAGGCCGGCAGCGCAAAGATCAATTTTGATCTCGATTTGCCTTCACCTCAAAATGATGATCTTCCTGTTGGCGATGGGATTAAACTCCCTGAATGGAACTATAAGAAACAGCAACTCGTACCTGATTTCTGTCTTTTACAGCCCATGCTTTCCGACGCATCAACACCGTGTATGCTGCCTGAGCACCTCCAGCATCTGGCCAAACGTCTGATTCCTCAATTTTCTGCACTGCAGTTAACACGAAGGTGGCATAAACGACAGCCTGTCGGTGACGATATTGATCTGGATGGATGGCTGGACAGTGTCTGCGAACCGGTTCAGCGCCTGGAACATCAAGCCTGTTATAAAGCAAAGACAGCCCAGTCGCGCGATTTGGCCTGTTTGCTGTTAGCTGATCTTTCATTATCAACGGATACCCTGGTCAGTAATGGTCAACGCATTATCGATGTGATCCGCGATACTCTATTGCTTTTTGCGGAAGCCATGCATCACACAAAGGATCGTCTCGCCATCTATGGCTTTTCATCCGTAAGGAATAAAAACATCCGTTACCATCTGCTGAAGAATTTCACAGAACCTTACAGCGATGCTACACGGGGACGGATTATGGCAATTCGCCCAGGCTATTATACCCGTCTGGGGGCGGCCATTCGCCAGTCATGCAACGTACTGAACCAGCAAGCTTCGGAACAGCGATTACTGTTGATTATCTCGGATGGAAAACCTAATGACATCGATCAATACGAAGGCCGGTATGGTATTGAGGATACGCGACACGCGGTTATCGAGGCCAGGCAGCAAGGAATAATACCTTTCTGCATCACGATTGATAGTGATGCGAATACCTACCTACCCCATCTTTTTGGTCACAATGGATACGCTGTGGTGAAAGAGGCTTCACGGCTTCCTCTCCTGTTGCCACAGCTATACCTTCAATTGACGACAACAAATCACCACTCGTAGAAAGGCCTTACTATGACCACCGATACTTACTATCTTCCGCAGGGTAACGAAGTCGACATTTTCCAACGCGCTGCAAAAAAACGTCTCCCTGTGCTTATCAAAGGGCCGACAGGGTGTGGCAAGACACGTTTCGTCCACCACATGGCAGGAAAACTGAAGCGTAGCATCCATACGGTTGCCTGCCACGATGATCTGACAGCCACTGACCTGGTCGGGCGGCATCTTATCGGTGCCGAAGGAACCTATTGGCAAGATGGCCCACTCACGCGAGCCGTACGGGAAGGGGCAATCTGTTACCTGGATGAAGTCGTTGAAGCGCGCAAGGACACCACGGTTGTTCTCCATCCACTATCAGACTATCGGCGCGTACTCCCCATTGAGCGCACAGGCGAGCTCGTTGAAGCCCACGAAAACTTTATGCTGGTGATTTCGTATAACCCGGGTTACCAAAACATAATGAAAGGCTTGAAACCAAGTACGCGACAACGCTTTGTTGGTCTCAACTTTAGCTATCCAAACGCTGAACAGGAAACTGCCATTATCCAGACAGAAACGGGGATAACCCAGTCAATCGCAGAACAGCTTGTCAAATTGGGCCATGACTTGCGCCGACTCAAGGACCACGGCCTTGAAGAATCTGCCTCTACGCGTCTGTTGATCTATACCGCCATGATGATTAACGACGGGTTATCCGAGAAAGAAGCCTGTCTCTCTTGCCTGGCAGAACCGCTAACAGATGATGTCCAGACGCTTACTGCGATCCAGCGCCTGGTAGAGGCACATTTTGGATGACGGCAACCACCATCGCTCTGCAACATTCTGACGAACATATCCAACCAACGACACCCGGCAACATTGCGGTATGGATACTGATTTATGCAGAGCTTACGGAGTTTGCTCTCTTTTTCCTGATCTTCCTGGTTGCCAAACAACGACACCCGGAAATATTTCAGGATGGCCCCCTGCACCTTAATACTCTAGCCGGTGCGGCAAATACGATGATTCTCGTGACCAGCAGTTTTTTTATCGCACAGGCGACCCGGGCTATCAAAACAGGACAGAAAGAAGTTTGCCTGAAATGGTTAGGCCTGACCCTCCTGGCGGGTGCCGGTTATTGTGCGATAAAGGGCTGGGAATATCACTGGAACAGTAACACGGGGATCCATTCAACCAATAACCTGTTTTTTTCATTTTACTATTACCTGACATTTAATCACCTGCTCCACGTGCTGATCGGCATGTGTACGATTTCATGGGTGACACTACGGACTTATTTCAATGTCTATGGCGTTAATGACCATGAAGGGCTGGAGAGTGCAGCACTATACTGGCATATGATTGACCTGGCCTGGATCATAATGTTCCCGTTACTCTATGTGCTGGGATAGGTCTCGTCTATGAACATACTGAACCGATTCACCCTCACGTGGGTATCCCTCATCGTACTGACCCTGGCAAGCGCTGTGATTGCCGAGGCTGGAGATCCCTCTGCTCTCGCGGTTATATTTGTTGGTGTGGTGACGACTATTAAAGGAAACCTTGTCATTGACCAATTGATGGGATACGCTGGATGATGCGATCTTATTTTTATATTTTTCCGCCATTGATGGTTTTTACACTGCTGATTCGCCCTTCCGGGTAACCCCTCCTGAATACTCGCGAAGGGTGCAACCGGACAGTACGAGACAGGTTACGGTTGCCCGGGTATACAATCAACAAGATTGTCGGTGCGAATCGCCAGTCCGGCATCATTTCGACCAGTCGGCCATCGTGTAGTGTTTCACCTCAGGTGTCAGACCAGAGGGGGTGGGCATATCTGGAATAATAATTTGCATATTCAACATATATTCCAGCCAACGAGAAGGCCTTATAGTGTTTCCTGTTTAACCCAACCCTACGCTGGAAAGAGCACGACTATGTCATTTCATCCAGAAAAACTGTTCCTGAAGTCCCTCATCTTCGGTGTGTTACCTGGCACCAGTGAAACGACCGATCGTTTTAACACCACCGAAGCCACTAAAGAATAGTGCAGATCCAGTCGACCATGACGCCTTACCTGTTGATCATTATTCAAAGCGTGGTTTTACCCTTTAGCTTGTCCACTCTGTTGTTATGGCTGGTTCAGGGCAAGGATATATACAAGCTGGCTGGTAGTGTAATGATATGGCTGGCC
>QIGJ01000388.1 GCA_003229995.1 Gammaproteobacteria bacterium
GATCTGGGTCACTACGAACGTTTTGTGCGCACCACCATGGGCCAGCACAACAATTACACCTCGGGGCGTATTTATTCCGATGTCATCAGCAAAGAACGTCGCGGCGATTATCTGGGGGGCACGGTGCAGGTCATTCCGCACATCACCGACGAAATCAAACGCCGCGTCATGGAATGTGCTGACGGGCTGGATATACTCATGGTGGAGATCGGCGGTACTGTCGGTGATATCGAATCCCTGCCGTTCCTCGAAGCCATTCGTCAAATCGGCATAGAACAGGGTCACGATAACTCCCTGTTCATGCACCTCACCCTGCTGCCATTTATTCCCACTGCGGGTGAATTAAAAACCAAGCCCACCCAGCACTCGGTGAAAGAACTGCGCTCCATCGGTATCCAGCCCGATGTGCTCATCTGCCGTGCCGACCGTCCGGTGCCGGACGATGAACGCCGCAAGATTGCCCTGTTCACCAACGTCGAAGAACGCGCGGTTATTTCCGCCGTGGATGCCGACAGCATTTACCAGATTCCCGTGCTGTTGCATGAACAACACCTCGACCAGATTGTGGTGGACAAACTGCATATCAAAGCTCCGCAAGCGGATCTTTCCGAATGGCTGGCAGTCACGGATGCCCTGTTTGATCCTAATGGTGAAGTCACTGTTGCCATGGTGGGCAAATACATGGATCTCACCGAGGCCTACAAATCCCTCTCCGAAGCATTGATCCACGCAGGTCTGCACACCCGCACCAAAGTGAAAATCTGTTACATAGACTCGGAAGATATCGAAACCGATGGTCTGGACTGCCTTGAAAATGTCGATGCCATTCTGGTGCCCGGCGGTTTTGGCGAGCGTGGTGTGGAAGGTAAGATCAGTGCGGTCAAATATGCCCGCGAAAACGGCGTACCCTATCTCGGCATTTGTCTGGGTATGCAAGTGGCGGTGATCGAATATGCTCGTCACAGGGCTGGACTTGACGGCGCGCACAGCACCGAATTCAAAATGGATGCGCAACATCCGGTCATTGGGCTTATCACCGAATGGACCACCGGAAAAGGCGAAGTGGAGCAACGCAGCGCGGGCTCTGATCTCGGCGGCACCATGCGTCTCGGGGGTCAGCAATGTCATCTCATGGACGGCTCCAAATCACGCGAACTGTATGGCAAGGAATCCATTGTGGAACGCCATCGCCATCGTTACGAATTTAATAACCGCTATCTTGATGCCTTGCAGGAGGCAGGACTCGCGGTAGTGGGGCGTTCTGCCGATGGCAGTCTGGTAGAAATGGTGGAAATCCCCGAGCACCCGTGGTTTGTCGCTTGCCAGTTTCACCCGGAATTCACCTCCACGCCGCGTGATGGTCACCCACTGTTCAGCGGTTTTATCAGTGCTGCGCGCGCCAGAGCCGGAATCTGAACCATGAGCATGAAACTCTGCGGTTTTAACGTCGGACTGGATCAGCCACTGTTTGTTATTGCTGGCCCCTGTGTCATCGAATCCGAACAGCTGGCCATGGATACGGCATCAGCACTGAAAGTAATGACTGGCAGGCTGGGTATCCCGTTCATCTACAAATCCTCTTTCGACAAAGCCAACCGTTCGTCTACATCCAGTTATCGCGGGCCAGGAATTGAAGAAGGGTTGCGTATTCTGCAAAAAGTCAAAAATGACATCGGTGTACCCGTACTCACCGATGTGCATGAAGACACTCCGTTGGACGAAGTTGCCGATGTAGTGGATATATTACAGACCCCCGCGTTTCTTTGCCGACAAACCAACTTCATCCAGAATGTTGCACGCACCGGTCTGCCCGTGAACATCAAAAAAGGCCAGTTTCTCGCTCCTTGGGACATGAAAAATGTAGTGGATAAAGCGCGTGAAGCGGGTAATGATAATATCATGGTTTGTGAACGTGGTGTCTCCTTCGGTTACAACACACTCATCTCGGATATGCGCGGTTTGGTAGAAATGCGCAACACCGGTTGCCCAGTGGTGTTTGACGCCACCCATTCCGTGCAACAGCCGGGCGGACAAGGCGCAACATCCGGTGGCCAACGTCAGTTTGTGCCAGTATTGGCACGTTCAGCAGTAGCGGCCGGTGTCTCCGGGCTGTTTATGGAAACGCATCCCGATCCGGAAAAAGCGCTCAGCGATGGCCCTAATGCTTGGCCGCTGGGTGAGATGGAAAGCTTGCTGGAAACCTTGAAGGCGCTGGATGATGCGGTGAAGGCGCGAGGGTTTGGGCACGACCCTGTATAGTGGATCATTTTTTCGGGTGTGCGTGAATGGGCACACACTGTTATAGAATTAGCGGGAGGAATAGTGCAAAGTGATTTAAAAGGCTTTGATATTTCAAACGAAAAAAGAATACCAAATACGTATTTTATTCCTGTTTGTCCAACGCGCTCAAGGCCGAAAATAAATCAGGAAACATCGTGAGTTATAAAGTCAGTCTAATATATGCATGGTGCATATATATTTTTATTATTTTAATAATTTTTTCGATTGATTATTACATACGTATTTCCGGGAATGATTTTTATTATGATGGTCTCAATGAAGACTTATGGCTTGCTTCTATTGTATTGGTTATATTGGCGGCTGGGTGTTTTATAATATATTCATTGAAATTTATAAGTAAAAAATTACACAAAATTATTTATTTAATCACGAATATTATTCTCGGTTTTATATTCTATGCCACTTCAGTATATCTATACCCGTAGCGTTTGGG
>QIGJ01000378.1 GCA_003229995.1 Gammaproteobacteria bacterium
TGCATGGATGCAGGAGGTAGAGCAACGCAGGAGCAGTTGCCGAACAAAAGTGCAGGAATAGTCGTTCTATTTCGAGCTTTTGTGATTGAGGCACGGACGAAGACGGGATGCCAAACAGGGAAGTTATTTCATGCACATTCCTAAGTCATATTTAAGTCAGCACCATAATGGCATCCATCTCCACCGGAACACCTTTGGGCAAACTAGCAACACCCACCGCAGCACGCGCGGGATAGGGTTGCTGAAAATAATCGGCCATTATTTCATTCACCAGTGCAAAGTGAGAAAGGTCGGTAAGAAAAATATTTAATTTGGCAATATCCACCAGACTGCCACCCGCCGCCATGGTGACTGCTTGCAGATTATCAAACACCAGACGGATTTGTGCTGCCATGTCCGCATCCAACACTTCCATGGTTTCCGGGACTAATGGAATCTGCCCGGAAAGGTACACAGTATCACCAACCTTTATTGCTTGTGAATAAGTGCCAATGGCACTGGGTGCTGCATCGGTATGTATTGCTTCATGTTTTTTTGCTTCAGCATTAATCGCCTGACTCATCAATTTCTCCTGTTTGGTTATGATTTTGATCGCGCAATTTTCACCACACCGTCAGTTGTTTTTATACGTCGCATCAACTGTGCTAAATGTACACGATCCTTTACGGACACGGTAAACATCAGTGTCGAATAACGACCATCATGTTCTGTAATGGCTACATTTTCAATGTTGGATTCAATATCTGAAATGGCCGCTGCCACTGTGGCTAAAACACCACGTCGGTTTGCCGTGTCCACACGAATATCTACCGGGTAAAAACCCTCAACATCTTTTTGCCATTGTACGTCAACCCAACGCTCCGGGTTGTTTTTGAATTCACCCACATTTTTACAGCCACGCAGATGTATCACAATACCCCGGCCCGCACTCACGAACCCCAGGATTGGATCACCCGGAATCGGATGACAACATTTGGCATAAGTGACAACAGAACCTTCTGTACCACGAATAGCCAACGGTCGATTCACTGAACGGTTTGCGGATGTTTTCATCCAGCCCGGCACATAACGGTTAAACATGCCTTTCATGCCAGCATTTTCCCGGCCGCGTAAATTTTTGCCTGACTGCATATCTGCAATTTGTCGGGCAACCACCGATGCCACCCGTTTTCCCAAACTGACATCTTCGTAAAGATCATCCAGTTTTTTTACATTCAGGTTGTTCAAAATTTCACGCTGTGGCTCCGCTGAAATTTTATCCCAGGAAACCGAAATAGCAGCCATCGCCTTTTCTAACAAACGTTTCCCCAGATTGATCGCCTCATCCTGATGCATGTGCTTCAAAAAATAACGTATGTTGGCACGGGCTTTGCCTGTCGTCACAAAATCCAGCCAGACGGGGTTTGGCTTTGCACCAGGTGCCGTAATAATTTCCACCGTTTGCCCATTGAGCAATACACTGCGCAATGGCGACAAGCGTCGGTCA
The DNA here is from genome assembly GCA_003229995.1 of Gammaproteobacteria bacterium. Classification (GTDB taxonomy): domain Bacteria; phylum Pseudomonadota; class Gammaproteobacteria; order SZUA-152; family SZUA-152; genus SZUA-152. The sequence goes on from QIGJ01000378.1 coordinate 1,487, forward strand.
ATCATTACCGACACACAGGTGTTGCCCACATCGGTATGGACTGCGTAGGCAAAATCCAGTGCCGTTGCACCCCGTGAAATGTTCATGATGTCGCCTTCGGGCGTAAATACATACACCTCGTCAGGAAACAAATCGATTTTTGCATTTTCAAGAAATTCTTCAGAATTACCCGCATTTTGCTGCATTTCCAGCAATCGTTTGAGCCACTCCGTAGCATGCACCGGCGTAGCATCACCGGTTTTATACAACCAATGCGCGGCAATACCGGCTTCCGCCACACCCTGCATGTCTTCGGAACGAATCTGAACTTCAATGGGAATGCCGTAGGGGCTGAACAAAATAGTATGCAGGGACTGATAACCATTGGCCTTGGGTATGGCAATATAATCCTTGAACCGACCCGGCACCGGTTTATACAGGTTGTGTACGACACCTAATGCGCGATAACAGGTATCAACCTTGTCAACAACCAGCCTGAACGCAAAAACATCTGCAATTTCTTTAAACGTTAACACTTTGTTGCGCATTTTCTGATAAATGCTATAAAGATGTTTTTCTCTGCCGATAACCGGAACATCCAATCCTTCGCTGCGCAGGCGCTCTTCAATGGCAATGCGGATTTTATCGACAATTTCCTTGCGATGCCCCCGGGCTTGTTTTACTGCTTTGTCCAACACCTGGTAACGTAGCGGATAAATTGCCTCAAAACACAAATCCTCTAACTCCAAACAGATATTCTTCATGCCCAGGCGATTGGCAATGGGCGCATAAATTTCCAGCGTTTCACGAGCAATACGCCGTTTTTTATCGGGCCGCATCACATCCAGAGTGCGCATGTTATGCAGGCGGTCTGCCAGCTTAATAAGAATAATGCGAATATCTTTCGCCATGGCGAGGATCATTTTGCGGAAATTTTCGGCCTGTGCTTCGGCCTTGCTACCAAATTTGACCTGGGTCAGCTTGGTCACACCATCCACCAAGGCGGCCACTTCTTCGTTGAAGCTGTTCACCAGGGTTTCTCTGACGGTGTCGGTATCTTCTATCACATCATGCAACAAAGCGGCAATGATCGTGTTGTAGTCCATGCGCATTTCGGCCAGGATTCTGGCCACGGCAAGCGGATGATAAATGTAGGGCTCACCGCTAAGACGAAGCTGGCCTTCGTGGGCTTCGGCACCAAACAGATATGCCCGATAAACTTCCTTTACCTGATCCGGTTCAAGATACCCTTCCAGCAGAGTACACAGATGGATTAGAAACACCGGGCTCTCTTTATCTTAGGAATGAAAATTAAATAACTTATACATCTTGCATACCGAATTTAGCTCGCGTTGACACATTCTTCCCTCACAAAAGCTCGAAATAGAACAACTATTCCTGCACTTTTTTCGGTCAGGATGTACCAACGCAAACTAAACCCAGGCACCTGTACAAGTTATTCAATTTCCATTCCTTAGCGTCTTTTAATGGAGGAGCAGGAGCCTCATACCTTTCGGAATGGAAGCATCCTGACAAAAA
>QIGJ01000321.1 GCA_003229995.1 Gammaproteobacteria bacterium
AACACAAGCGCATCACTCTGTTGGGTATGTCGGGAGTGGGCAAAACACGCTTGGCTTCTATTCTCAGGAAGAGTGACTGGTTTCATTATTCTGCGGATTATCGCATTGGCACACATTACCTCGATGAAGCCATCCTCGATAATATTAAAATACAGGCCATGCAGGTGCCGTTTTTACGTGACCTTTTACAGTCAGATTCCATTTATATCTGTAACAATATCACTGTGGATCACTTGAAACCGGTGGCCAGTTTCATGGGAAAGCTGGGCAATCCGGAACAGGATGGTTTGAGCCTCGATGAGTTCAAACGTCGCCAACACCTGCATCGAGAAGCCGAAATTGCCGCAATGAACGATGTGCCAACATTTATTCAAAAAGCACAGGATATTTATGGTTACCAACATTTTATCAATGATGCGGGTGGCAGCGCCTGCGAGCTTGATGATCCCGCTGTCATTGAAACACTTGCCAGACACACGCTTATTCTTTACATTCAAGCCAGCAAACAGGATGAAAAAAATCTGATTCAGCGTGCTGAAAGCGATCCCAAACCGCTTTATTACCGTGAGGCCTTTCTCGATGAGCAGCTTGAAATATACCTGTCAGAAAATAATCTACCCTATATTACCTTCGTTCGCGTATCCCGCGTTATGAAGCCATCGTAAAAAAATACGGCTACACCATCCGCACGAATGAGCTGGCAAAGGTTCAAACAGAAGATGATTTCGTCAACCTGATTGCCACGGCCATTGCACGAAAAAACAACGCTGTTAAATAACCTGGAATCTTCTATGCCTCTGGTCGCCAATTCATCATTGCCTACGTTCACCCGCCTTCGTGAAGAAGGAGATTCCGTATTGGACCCGGCTCGTGCTCAGCATCAGGATATCCGGGAAATGCATATTGGCCTGCTGAACATGATGCCAGATGCTGCGCTTGAAGTGACCGAGCGACAGTTTTTGCGCATTGTCAGCGAGAGCAATCAGATCGCACAGTTTTATGTTCACCTATTTACCCTGCCGCAATTGCCCCGAGGTGAAAAGGCGGCTGCACATATTCATCAATATTATGAAACATTTGACACCATCAAGACAGAAGGGCTGGACGCGCTCATTATCACCGGAGCCAACGTCACTCAACCTGACTTGGCCGATGAGGCATTTTGGGAACCTCTCATTGAGGTCATCGACTGGGGATATAACAATGTCACATCCATACTGTGTTCCTGTCTGGCCACCCACGCAGTCGTACAATTCAGACATCAGCAAAAACGGAAAAAACTGGCCGAAAAATGCTGGGGTGTCTTTCAGCATGAGGTGATTGATCGCTCCCATCCGCTGGTCAATGATATCAACACACGGTTTGATTTGCCCCATTCCCGCTTTAACGAAATTACCCAACAGCAGTTTGAAAAAGCAGGTTTACGCGTGTTAGTCGCAAGCCCCGATGCAGGCGTACATCTTGCGGTCAGTGAAGACCTGTTTCGTATTGTCTATTTTCAGGGTCACCCGGAATACGACATCAACAGCCTGTTAAAGGAATACAAACGGGAGGTTCTGTTGTTTATTGATGATAAACGAGACAGTTACCCCCCCTTCCCCAACAACTATTTCAGCCAGCAGGTGCAAGCCATTTTGCTTGAGCACAAAACCCGGTTGATCAAAGCAAAAGCAGACAAAAAACCACTGCCAATATTCCCCGAAGAGCTGATTTGCTCACGCCTTCACAATACCTGGCATGACACTGGAGAGGCGATGATCAACAACTGGATTGGTCGTGTTTACCAAACCACAAACAGCAACCGCAAAAAACGTTTCATGGATGGTGTTGATCCTGATGATCCGCTGGGCATCAGATATACCCAGAGTGATTGATATACAGAATTTTCGGAAGACTCAACACCGATACGCTTGAGCATTGTCTCCTGTCGATACAAAGGCAACGCATTCTGATATTATGATTACGTGATTGATGCTATCGATAACAGAAACAGCATTCATTTCTCTCTCACTTTTTGATAAATCGCAAAACCTACCTGATCGATATGACCAATCAGATGTTTATTTTTCAGATCATTGTAATCCTGAAAATCAACCTGATAAGGAATATCCGAGTCATCCAACTCCATCAGTACATCGGCAATAATCGAGCGGTCTAATCCGTCACCAAAAGCGACCAAATCGATATCACTACGCTTGTGCCAAGTGCCTTTTGCCCGTGAGCCATAAATTTTAACCTGTTCAATCTGCGGATAATGTGTAAACACTTCCTTCAGAAAATTCAGTTGTATTTGTGTCAGGCCAGTATCATACATCTTTATTCTGCTTCACTGGCATCTGCCAGCAATTCCATATACCAGTCATTCAGCATGGGTAGATACAGTGCTTCAATACTTTTAATAACGGCCTCAAATTTTGAAAAATCATAGGTGTGGCTCATCAGATTCCGATCACCAATCATTTTCAGCCAAGTGTTGGCATCATTGATATATTTATTGGCGTAAGCCTGTCTCACAACGGCTTTGGGAGAAATTTTATCGAGACTAATGCCATCGTATTCCATTCTGTCTTTTAAAACATTCCACGCCAGCTCAAAGGTATATTCAAAACGCTGGATAATCCCTTCCTTTTCCAACTGGCTCATATTATCCAGATCGTTTTCCATGGCTTCACGCAATAACAGAAATGCGCGCTGAAAATTATTAAATCGCTGCTTCCAACGAATATCCTGCTCATTCATGTAATTACCTCTTTTTTTATATGTTTATTCTGGCCTTTTTTAACTGAACCCTATATCGGTGGTTTGGTTTTTTATGGGAATTTGCATATTAGCACGGGAATTCATATACCTTTCCAATTCATTCAGAATCAAATCTCGATGTCACTCGTGAAACGGATCAAAACGAAGATGATGTCACGAGTCGCGGCATTAATCTCACTGATTGCCTAATGTCAAGGCTTGCCATATTTGGTCTCAAATATCCTTCATTACTTCAATTCGATAAAAATAGAAACGAAGCACCCATTAAAGCCAATCTCCAAACACTCTATGGCATAGCGCAAGCGCCTTCGGATACTTACCTTCGTGAACGACTTGATGAAGTCGATCCAAATGATTTACGCAAAATATTTACTCAGATTTTTTCTCATCTTCAACGCGATAAAGGCCTTGTGTACAAATGTACAAAAAGGGTCAGGTCTTGAATTGTGAATTGGCAGAACCTGGAGTGGCGCACCTACAACTCGAATCTACCACCGGAAAATTCACCATTCAAGACCTGACCCCGTTGTTTGATAATCATCAATATTATACTTGACCCCTTTT
>QIGJ01000020.1 GCA_003229995.1 Gammaproteobacteria bacterium
TAACGAATTAGGTTAGATCGTGCGAGCTTGCGAGCCACGATCTGAACCGGTTTGTTGGACAAGCCCGGTGGTTGGGGGAAAAGTGGGATTTGTTATGCAGATAGCTTTTTGAGCGTGTTGGTCACACAAGGCTGACAATATACCGTTAGCCCTGAGTTCAGGACTTTATGATGTCATGGCAGTCATTTTTCTGCCATAGAGGAATATTGGTCTATTTTTCCTTTGTTGAGGGCAAGCGTATCTCTCAGCCGGTCATGCTGATTTTTTTGTCCGATTGATTGTTTGCGGTTACATAACGACGTCGTTTTTCTCCCTGATCACGTTGGAACCAACGCAGCCAACAAACGGGTGGGCGGAATAGGCGGAATACGGGTTTTGATGATCCTCAACACCCCGCCGCAATGACGACAGCACATTGTCGGTCTCTTCTTTATCCACCCCAATGCCCGATTTGGATCAAGCCCAAGCAACAGCTGAACCACCTGAATCAGACGTTTACTGTTGGGGTGCAGAAAGCCAAAGTTTCGTGTCCGTCTGAAACGTCTTGGCAGCACATGCTGAAGGATCAGCCACAAGAATTGTTCTCCACTCACGGTCCTGAAAACCATTTCCTTCGTTTTGCTGTTTTCATAACGGAAAGTGACCTTTCCCTCCTTGCAGCTCACAATGTCTTTTTCCTGTATAACACCCCGATACAAATAACGCCCCAAATAAATCAGCGCCTCTTCGCCGTTGCCCACAGATCGGCAATCCACCACCCATTTATCCGGGTGCTGTTTGGGTAAGACAAATCCTTCTTGTGTGATTGCCTCCAGCATTTTTGCCCGAAAAACCTTGGCCAATGCCGTATGACTAAAAAGATAAGGCGTGTTTTTCCCGCTTTTTTTGGTTCTCCAGAGACGACGAGCTTTATCGATAGCCGCCGCAGGCATAATCACATGGACATGAGGATGAAAATCAAGATTACGCGCATGAGTATGTAATACCGCAATAGCACCGGGCGTCCCCTGAAGCTGTTTGTCGTTCTGACTGAAGGTATTGAGCGTCTCCCAGCTGGCCTTGACCATAAAGTCATAGACCTTGCGCTGATGCGCCCAGGCCAATGGCCTGAACGGCGCAGGCAAGGTAAAGGTCAGCAGAAAATACTCCCCCGGCACCTGCTTTTTCAATTGCCGCTCGAGCCATTGCTGGCTCTCATGGTGCTGACAGTGGGGACAATTCCGGTGACCACAGGAATGCGGCACATAAACCTGCTCCTCACACTCACCACAGCGTGCCAGCATCAACAGGCTATGGCGTGTCCGACAACCCTTCATCGCCCCCAGCGCCTTTTTATGAGAAGGCAACAGCTGGTTTTTGTATTGCTGCAAAAAAGACGTTTCAAATAAACCGATAACGGATGACAACAACATCATGAGACATCTCCCCAGCGAATGGAGAAAGCCTTCATCAAGTCATTAATGGCCTGATGGGTATTGTTTTCGGTACGAACGGTGAGGTGTGTGTACTTGCAGGTGGTGACGATGCTGGTATGGCCAAGAAGATCCTTCACATCTTGCAGACGGACGCCGGATTCGATCAGATGAGTGGCATAGCTGTGTCGCAAACAATGGGGTGTAATATTTTTTTTATCCCACAAGATTCGACCACCCTACGCAAGGTAGCTTGCACACCTCCCCGATCAAGCGGCGTAGTCGCGACCTGACTTCCTTTTAGACCGCCTTTACGATTGGGAAACAGCAATACCGGGTGACGATGCACTGACCAAAAACGACGCAGTACATTCAAGGTCACCTCCGGTAGCAGTACAAAGCGATCCTTGTTGCCCTTTGCATCACGGATATGCACACGCTGCCGCTCGGCATCAATATCCCCCACCTCCAAACGCAACCCCTCACCCAGCCGTAAACCCAGACTGTAAAGCGTAAAGAAAAACACCCGGTAGCTCAGTTTTTGAGTCGCCTGAAACAAACGTGCAGCCTCTTCTGTCGTGACAATATCCGGGAGCTTTTTAACTCGCGGCGGTTTGATCAGCTCAATGTGATCCCAGGGCTTGTGTAACACATGCTGGTAGAAGAACTTGAGCCCGTACAAATCCAGTTTCACCGTACTCCAGGAGTGAGATGTCAGCAGATTGTGGAAATAATCGATCAATTGCTGCTCAGAAAGAGTATTGATTTCATCCCCGAAATACTCACCGATGCGCCGGATAGCACGGGAGTAAGCCTCGATGGTTTTGGGCCGGAGTCCTTTGAGTTTGAGGTGTTGCAGATGGGTTTGGTAATTTTGCCTGAAATCGGATGTGGATGATGATGCCATGGTATTGTAACCTCATGATGATGATTGAAAAATCTCCCTGTACGAGGGAGTGAGGTGGCATTCTATAATCTTTTGGGTGACGCTGTTTTTTCTGCCGCGTAGCGGCTTCGTCCAACAAGGTGCTTCAACTCGGACAGGCCTCCGCGTTGGTTAAGCACGACGTTAGGTGTTCAGCGTTTTCCCGCAAAGATAAAGAGTGTCGTAACTTAAATCTTGCTCATTTGGCCATACAACAGAACCAAAAGAAACCGCAACACGTTTAAAATAATTTATTTTCTTTAGTTCGCGAAATACACCTTTTTCGAGGTAGGGAGAAATATCAACTTTTTTCCTCTCTCCGTTCTCGAAAGTTACAACTAATTGGTGGTCGTCCGTTGGTTCAACATTAAGTACTTTTGGGTTCATAACGT
>QIGJ01000054.1 GCA_003229995.1 Gammaproteobacteria bacterium
TGATTTCTCACTAAAACAAAACGGGTTCCACCCGTTGCACGGATGCTGGTATGCGCAGTACCATGGTGTTGTGGCATGGCCCGGCAGCTGAAGATTTTTTGCGCAAACAGGATGCGCCTTATTGGTGTCAGTGGCACAATAAGGAATCTCTGCTATAAATCTGTTGTCACCCGGATTCAATCCGACAGTGCCCGGTGTCGTAACCACCAGCACTGCACAGAACACAACGTTTTATTTTTCTTTGCATCCCCTGCGCCTTTGCAATCTTGGCGTTGAATGCTCATTGTTTTTTTAAAACGAGGCGTTTTTAGTGCTCGATTCACATTAAAGAAGCCTCTCTTTACTGCCGCTACCCGGCAAAGATATTGACCTCACGGATCACCCAAAAGGATTGGACATGGCAAATGCAGACATCGGCCTCATCGGCCTGGCGGTAATGGGACAAAACCTGGTACTGAACATGGCGGACCACGGTTTTACCGTTGCCGTGTACAACCGCACCACGGCAAAAGTGGATGATTTCACCGCTGGCCCGGCAGCCGGAAAATCCATCATCGGCACCCATTCTCTTGAAGCGTTTTGTCAGTCATTGAAAGCCCCCAGGCGCATTATGTTAATGGTGAAAGCGGGCAGCCCGGTGGATGATTTTATCGAATTACTGAAACCCCATCTCAATGAAGGCGACATTATCATCGACGGTGGTAATTCTCTGTACACGGATACCCAGCGGCGCGTTGATACACTTGCCAGTCAAGGTCTGCGCTTTTTGGGTGTCGGTGTTTCCGGTGGTGAAGAAGGCGCGCGTCACGGTCCCTCATTAATGCCCGGCGGCGATCCGACAGCTTGGCCTGCGGTAAAAGATATTTTTCAGGCCATTTCTGCCAAAGTGGATGGCGAGGCCTGTTGCCAATGGATGGGCGAAGGCGGTGCGGGCCACTATGTGAAGATGGTCCACAACGGTATCGAATACGGTGACATGCAATTGATTTGCGAGGCTTACCAGTTATTGCGTGAAGGCCTGGACATTCCCTTTGAGGATTTACAGGGCATTTTCACACAATGGAATGAAGGTGTACTGGATTCTTATCTGATCGAAATCACTCGCGATATTCTCGGTGTGCGTGACGATGACGGCGAGCCTCTTGTGGACAAAGTGCTGGACACCGCCGGACAAAAAGGGACTGGCAAGTGGACCGGCATTAATGCATTGGAAAGCGGTATCCCGCTCACGCTGATTGGTGAAGCGGTATTTGCTCGTTTTCTCTCGGCACTGAAAGACCAGCGCGTGCAGGCCTCTGAGCAACTGCAAGGCCCGGAGTCCAGCACAAACGATGTGCCCTCCTCCATGACTCAGGATATCCACGATGCCCTGTATGCCTCAAAAATTATTTCTTATGCCCAAGGTTTCATGCTGCTGGCCAGCACCTCGGATGAAAAAGGCTGGAACCTGAATTATGGCAATATCGCCCTAGTATGGCGTGGTGGCTGTATTATTCGCAGCCGCTTTCTCAACAACATCAAACAGGCATTTGAAACTGACCCTGGGTTAAGCAACTTGCTGTTAGATAATTTTTTCTGCGATGCCGTTCATGAGTCACAAACCGGCTGGCGCAACGCTGTCCAGTTTGCCGTGGGCACGGGCATTCCTGCACCGGCTTTTTCCTCGGCACTGGCATTTTATGACGGCTATCGTTCTGCCACCCTCCCCGCCAACTTGTTGCAGGCACAACGAGACTATTTTGGCGCACACACTTACGAACGTATCGACAAACCACGCGGTGAAGTGTTCCACAGCGACTGGTCAGGGAAACAGCCATCATGAATGAACCTTGCACTTATATTATTTTCGGTGCCACGGGTAATCTTTCCCGTCTCAAACTCATGCCAGCGCTGTATCACCTTGAAGCCGAAGGACGGCTACCTGATGGCACTATGATCATGGCCGTTGGTCGCCGTGAAATGGACAACCAGGGCTGGCTGGACGAATTACGCACCATGTTGGTGGACAAGGCACGCGGAGGGCTGGATGAAAGTGTGTTTCAGCGTTTCAGTACACGCATGCATTATCACCGGGGTGATTTAAACGAGGAGGCGCTTTATAAAGGCATTCGCAGCACCCTCGAAAACAGCAGTAACAACCGCAGTTTCTCAAAAAACTGTGCTATTTACATGGCTTTGCAACCAGCACAGTTCGGTGTCGTCATCGATAAACTCGCCGAAGCAGAATTACTTGACGAAGCCCATGGCTGGCGACGCATTATTATCGAAAAACCCTTTGGTTATGATCAGGACAGCGCACAAATGCTGGAGAAACGCTTGCACCGGCATTTGCGCGAAGAACAGATTTATCGCATTGATCATTACCTGGGTAAGGGCACCGTACAGAATATTCTGGTTTTCCGTTTCGCCAATGTGATGCTGGAGCCACTGTGGAATCGAAATTATATTGATCATGTGCAGATCACCCATTCAGAAACAATGGGCATTGGTGGACGTGGTGATTATTACGATCACTCCGGCGCATTGCGTGACATGATCCAAAGCCATCTCATGCAACTGTTAACCCTGGTGGCCATGGAACCCCCTGCTGCCATGGATGCGGAATCACTACGGGATGAAAAGGTAAAGGTGCTCAAGGCCATTCGCCCTATTCCAACCAGTGCCGTGCATGCGCAATCCTTTCGTGCGCAATACGCTAATGGTCTCATCGATGGTCAGGCCGTTCC
>QIGJ01000292.1 GCA_003229995.1 Gammaproteobacteria bacterium
TAGAATTTCTTGAAACACAGGGTGATGTACATGTGCTGTCCAGCCCCCGGGTATCGACCGTCAATAACCAAAAAGCGGTAATCAAAGTAGGCACTGATGAATTTTTTGTCACCGACGTAAACACTAATACCAATACTACACTAGGCGGTGCCAGTGCCAATCAATCTATCAACGTTGAATTAACCCCGTTTTTTTCAGGTGTGGCATTGGATGTGATCCCACAAATCAGCGAAGACGGTATGGTGACTTTGCATATTCATCCGTCCGTCAGTGAAGTGACTGAACGTGTCAAGCAAATCAGCCTGTCTTCAACCAGCCAGCTTAGCGTTCCACTGGCACTGAGTATGATCAGAGAGTCTGACAGTATTGTGCGTGGCGTGCGCGCAGTGGCCAGGTGGTAGTGATTGGTGGCTTGATGCAAAACCAGACCAGAAATAGAAAGAGTTCAGTGCCCTTATTGGGTAATTTACCGTTGATCGGTGGTTTATTCCGGCATGAGCAGAAAGTAACCCGCAAGAGCGAATTAGTTATTTTATTACGGCCAATTGTCGTCGATAACGATAATGTCTGGGTTGATGAAATGCAAAAAGTAACAAAACGTTTTGGCAAGATCACCCAGCTTGATTCGCCACCAATGGTTAATGATGCCGCTGTGAAATCACGGTAAAAGTGACGGTGAGAGTCTATGTACTTAAAACACTTTGATATGCAGGAAATGCCTTTCGCTATTACCCCTGACACCAGTTACTTTTACAGTTACGGAAGTTATCAGGAAGCATTGAATGTTTTACTGGTCGCATTACGCAGCGGTGAAGGTTTTATAAAAATCAGTGGTGAAGTCGGTACGGGGAAAACACTACTGTGCCGTAAGGCGTTAAATACTCTGGATGGTGATGATTTTGTTACCGCTTATTTACCTAACCCCTGTTTGACACCGGCGGGCTTACGTATGGCATTGGCCGACGAACTGGATATCAAATATGCCCGCAATATGGGTCAACATCGAATTTTATCATTGATCAATGACCGCCTGATCGAATTAAACGCCGAAGGAAAACAGGTGGTTTTGTTTTTGGACGAAGCACAAGCCTTGCCGGATGACTCCATGGAAGCTTTGCGTCTGTTAACCAACCTGGAAACCGAAAAAAGTAAACTGCTTCAAGTCGTATTGTTTGGACAGCCCGAACTGGATGAACGGCTGGCCCAAAATAAGCTGCGCCAGTTACGTCAGCGTATTACTTTTTCTCAGGAGTTGGAAGCTATCGATATTAACGGTATCGCAGGTTACCTTGCACATCGGTTATTGGTCGCCGGTTATCACGGTAAGCCGCTGTTTAAACCGAATGCTGTGGAGGGTTTATATTATATCAGCCGGGGTGTGCCACGAGTGATTAATGTATTGGCACACAAAATGTTGATGGTGGCCTATGGACAGGGTGCTTCTACTATCACCTTGCAACATTTACAACTGGCTGCAGAAGATACTGATGGCGCGATACCATTGCCCGCTTCCGGTTTGGCACGTATGGGTACGGCCATTGTTTCTACCATGGGTGCAGCCGCCGCCGCAGCGGCAATAAGTCTGGGGGCCTGATGTATGAGTTTGATTAATCAAATGTTGCGCGACCTCGAACAACGCCGTACTTCAGGGGTAGAATCATCACCTCTGAGTGGGCTTAGTGCCAGTGGTTCAATAACACAACCTGTGGAATTTTCAATTAATGATATGACCTTGGTTATCGTGGTGGCAGTGGTTTTTATGAGTGCTGTGATGGTGATGTATTTATTGGGTAGCCAGCAACAAACAGTGGTCACAGAAAATACCGTAACTAATACACCTGAAAAAAAAATACCTGCTCTTATCGCATACACGATACCCGGAAATACAAAAACAACCGCATTGTCCACAATGGCTAAAGCTGATTTTGCGATAGTCAATAAAGCAAAAACCATCGAAACCGTGATTAAAAAATCCGTTGCGGAAAAAATCATCCCCGTGATTATCACACCGGACATTGGAAATATAACCGAAGCAACACCGGTTAACACTGGGCAAAATATCAATAAAACCCTTCGCCCGCTTACTGATGAACAACAGTCACAATTGGCCTTTCAACATGCGATACATATGCTATCCCGTAATAATCAGCAAGATGCACAACTCGCTCTGGAAAAGACATTATTTTTTTCACCCACTCATCTTAGGGCTCGTGAAATGCTTGCCGCTATTTTGTTAAATACCGGGCGCATCAGCGAGGCTGAAAACCACTTGAACGAAGGATTGTATTTAATGCCGAATGCTGCACCACTGGCAAAACTGTATGCCCGTATTCTCGTGGATCAGGGTGATCTCGTTAACGCCGTCATGGTATTGGAACGGGCACGTCCGGCCGTGGCCGTTGATCCGGAATATTATGCTTTACTGGCAGCCCTGTATCAACAATGGGAAAAATATGCGCAAGCGGCGAAAGTCTATCAACAAATTTTATTGCAGCATCCGGAGATAGCGCAATGGTGGATGGGGCTGGCTTTGGCGCAAGATGCCATGGGTGAAACCACACACGCACTGAATGCTTTTCAACGAGCACAGCGTGCCGGCGGCCTGGGTGGTGAAGTGCTGAAATATATACAGACACGCATTACGGCATTAATGCCTGTAGTAACTATGCGTACGGATGCTAATTATGTGCTGGACGAGTTTGAGGAATAAACATGTCAGCACAGATAAAACGTATTCGTCTGGGTGATTTGCTGGTTGAGCATAAACTTATATCTGAAGGTCAGTTGATTGCAGCGCTGGATGAACAAAAAAAATCCGGCCACAAACTAGGTCGTGTCTTGGTCGAAAATGGTTATGTAAAAGAAAATGACGTACTTAATTTATTGTCTCGTCAACTCAATGTGCCTTTTGTCGATTTAAGCATTTTTCAGTTCAAACCGGATATAGTGAATAAAATTCCGGAAACAGCAGCGCGTCGATTCCGAGCGCTGGCACTGGAAGAGCGCTGGCACTGGAAGACACACCGGACGGTTTATTGGTTGGCATGGCTGACCCGACCAATATTTTTGCTTACGATGACCTGGTCCGGGTGGCGAAAAGCCCAATTAAAGTTGCTGTAGTAAAAGAAGCTGATCTAGCCGCTGCCATCGACAGAGTTTATCAACACGGCACTGAGATACAAAATCTTGCCA
>QIGJ01000306.1 GCA_003229995.1 Gammaproteobacteria bacterium
AACCCTACACCGCCCTCACTGCCGGGTTTGAATACACCTTCATCGGCATCGCAGGCGGCAACGCCGACCTCGGCGTCATTTCTGAAGTCTTGTACGATGAACGCGGCGACGATGCATTGACCCCTTTCGCTGATGATATTCTGTTAGCCAGCCGCCTCACCCTCAACGATGAACAATCCACGGAATTTTTACTGGGTATGATTTTCGACAGTAACGATGCTGCTCGCCTGCTTACCCTGGAGTCCAGCCGCCGCTTTGGTGAAAACTGGAGAATCACTCTGGAAGGTCAAGCCTTTATCAACATCACCAATACCGAATTACTGGCTGGCGTGCGCAGAGACGACTACTTACAGTTGGAAATTGCGCGTTATTTTTGACAACCCGGTAAAATTTTCAATGACGCCATATTCCCTCGAAATAAACCTGTCCTACTGACAACATCGTGTCAGTAGTCTGAGAATCCTTTAAAAAACCTGATTGATCGATAACTGGACGACAAAATATCGGATTTGATCAAGATCCAACTTATCACTGGCCAGCTCAAACCGCACGCCATGCCCATGATATCGCAAGCTCAGCGCGTTAACGGTTGTATTGTAGAGGCTCTGAAAACAACTATTATGGCTGTAACACCACTCCGCACCGACACTTGTAAATCGTGCCACTTTATAATCCTGTAATTCAGCTAACAATCCAACACTGGACAACCATTGATACTTAGTCGTAATAAATATTTTCCGGGGCAGTGTTTGGGTAAAATTTTTATTTGACTCAAGACCGGAAATAGCCGGGTTATAACGGACATAACCCTCCTCATCAAATATCTTGGTCTCTGATGAAGCTGTTGCGGTGGTAAAGGGTGCATTATCCCAAAACATTTTTCCAACAAGATCAACAACATCAAGTTGAGCCGTAAAATATTTGTTGGGTCTCCAGTCAATATTAAGATCCAAACTGTAACCATTGCCGCTTGGTGGTGCGACATTTCGTTCAAAGAGTATATCGCGGGAATAAGAATAATCAGTATCAAATTGAAAGTCATAATCTCTTTCGGCCGTTACCTGAGCACTTCCTTGAATCGTACCATCGGTCAACGCCTTGCCTTGCAAATATGATGCTCCCAACCCAACATTGATGCGGGAAGAAAATTTGTGTCGATATGCCAAGCGCAAACCTCGACTGTAATTATGTTGTGCTTTGATGCGCAATTCATATTCTCTGCCCACCTCAAGTGGCAAACGATTTTCGGCAAGATAAATCAATTCTGCTGTCTCCGATGAAAACTCCAGCTGATAATCAAGGCGTTCCAAAATACCCAACTGCCAATTACCCCACCGGAACCCCACTTCTGCCTTGTTATACGTAAACGCCTTACTTCCCTTGCTGAAAGGAGCCTGTCGTTCACCCAGCATGAACTTAAGGGCAACAGGCTCACTGTAAGAAACACTCTGAACCGCCATGTACGGCTGAAATCCATCGGCACCAACGCAACTGGCAAACGTAACCAGCACTGATAATAAAATTAACCGAAAATACATGTTGTGTTGATTCCACTCAGAAAAAAGGGCGACCAATTGGCCGCCCAATACATTATTTACTGACGTTTATTTATAAAATTTCGAATGTACCATCGCTGTAAGTGATTTTTGACGCGCCGTTATTCATTGTTGAAATAGCCGCATAACTTACGCCATTAAACAGCACATCACCCTCCAGTGCTTCCAGGTTTCCATCAAAGCTCATGGTAACACCATCCTGATTGCTAATGACCGCTCTACCGATTGCCTCAATGCTATCTGTGGAAGAACCGGTAAGGTCACTCGTAATCACAATCCGGCGTCCACCATAGGTGATAGTGGTCTTCGCGGTACCTTCTTCAAGACCGGTTTTACTGCCATTGATGTTAACAGAAACCTCCGGTAAACCAACCAGTTGCATGGTGAAATCCAGACCGACCCTGGGGACAGCCGAATCCAGCATCCCCACAGCTGCAAGAAGTGCAAGATTGGCGATGTTAAACGTGAACTTGGCAGCAAACTTATTGCCAGCGGTATCACTGATATCGCCACCCATTGTCAAAGTACCGGGTATGATCCCACTGATATCATCAGCCGTGCCCGAAACAGCCGCAGGATTAACAAACGTGGATGATAATGTGCCTGCAAAAGTTATCTCAGCCTCCAGAGGTGTGCCGAAATCATCCTGTTTCTGTATCATCGTCGTATCCATATTGACTGAACCACCCACAATACCCGGCATAACCGCAGTACCCTGGTCAATAGCCGTCCAGTCAACGACATATTCCGACGCCAAATTGAAGGTAACCTTTCCACTGTTGATATAAGCATCAGTTGCGGCACTTTCAAAACGGGCGGAAACAATCTCGATAGTGAAGCTTGACCCTATCGTTAACACTTCGCCATCTGCTGGCAATTTCATGCTCATATTGACAGTAACACCGTCAATAATCCCATCAGTAATAGTAATGAGATTGTCCGACTTTGCGATGGTACCTGCCGTAAATTGCGGGTCTGTCAGTGATCCTGTTGCATAGTCAGTGAGGTTCGAGGAAGTATTCCTGCCATGGAAGTGCATTTCCATGACTTCAGCGGAAGCGAAGAAGGCTGGACCAAACAGAAAACCCATACTGATATCAGCAGCTGCTGATATCAACCCGGTCTGCACGTCAAAGGCTCCAAGGCTCCACCGTTAACACCCGTCTCATCCTTGATAACACTGCCCCAGGTACGCACATCGCCAACAAAGGCTTTGACCTTCGCCAATTCGCTGCCACCAGCAGTGTCGCCCGGTGTTGGGTCAATGCTACTACCACTACCACTACCACTACCGCCCGTGGCAGCATCGACCTCCCTCTGCAACTCAGCAAGGATTCCCGAAATATCAGCGATGCTGCCAACACCACCACTGATCAAGAACGCGCAAGGCACCATCAATAATGCCCTGCATGTCACTAGCAGCAATGGTGCCCCCATCGAACGACCTCGACAGAACACCCAAAGCACCATTAACATCCGGAGCTCCTCCTGCGGTCTCATCACCCGTCAGCACAGCCGCCGACACTGCAGCATAAACAACTTCCGTCGGATCGCCGCTGATAATGGCCGAGATGTCCGTAATATCCACCGGCCGGGTTTTAAGAATGTCGAGGTCCAACAAATCAGATACCTCTGAATTGGCAAGATAAATCCCCGTAGAGGTGAGAGAACCTATATCCAAAGCACGACTGGCAATCCCGGTATTGTTGACCGCTAAAGCATAATTGGCGGCCAGATGGGTATAGGGCGTAATGTTGACCTTAATAGTATGGTTGGTAGCCGCTTCGGCCACCAGAGCCATCATATTCAAACTGCCAGGTTTGTACCATTCACCAAAATCAACAACGGTGGGATTGAGTATATCTTCAAGACCATCAACCCGTGCGCCACACCCTTCCACTATGTCGCATTTCATCTGGGTATTTTCATCAGCACTTACTGTCACTTTAATAGGACCGCCCAAATAGGCACTATTTACTGTGAGAGAGTAACGACCATCAACACCAGTGGTTGCATTACCCACCTGCGCAAGAACAGTGCCGTCCGCTTTTAGTTCTTCGGCCACCACGTTACCGAAACTGATAATACCCTTCGTGGCAGTGCCACCAAGAGTCACATTACTAACACCTGAAGAAGAGGGAACACCTGAAGAAGGGGAAACATCTGAATCTGAAGCTGGGTCACTACAACCTCCCAGTGCGACGATAATCATTCCTACAAACCCGGTAAATATTATTCTTACATCCATAATTCTACTCCTTGATAATGTACTTTGAACGCCTCAATGCTCTAAAAGTCTCCCACAAAATTAAGCACACACCTCCATTAATCATATTTTTTATGGGGGAAATACCATGATCACACACTTTATCGACGATTCAAAATAACAATGGGGTATAAAAAAAGACCGCTTTGGACGGTCTTTTTTTACATTCCATAATTAACTTTAAATTGTCTTACGCGATCATTGTGCCTTTCATTTTTTTCATGGCATTGGCTTCCAACTGCCGGATACGTTCTGCGGAAACACCGTATTTGTCAGCGAGATCATGCAGGGTCACCTTTTTCTCAGATAACCAACGGCTTTTTACAATATCCTGGCTGCGGTCATCCAAATCGCCCAACGCACCGGCCAACAAATCATTGTTATGTGACTCCCAGTTTTCTGCCTCTAACTGTGCAGCGGGCTCCATGCTCATGTCTTGCAGATAACCAGAAGGAGCGGGTTTGAAATCGCTGTCATCGTCAACGCCATAACCATCAAAAGCGGTATCCTGACCACTCATACGCTCTTCCATCTGACGTACAGTGGCTTCGGGCACACCCAATTCTTTCGCGACGCGCTCAACTTCCGCCTGGGTAAACCAACCAAGGCGTTTTTTACTTTTACGCAGATTAAAAAACAGTTTGCGTTGCGCCTTAGTGGTGGCCAGTTTCACCACCCGCCAGTTACGTAAAATATATTCGTGTATCTCGGCGCGAATCCAATGTACAGCAAAGGAAACCAGACGCACATTGTGATTGGGGTCAAAGCGTTTAACCGCTTTCATCAGGCCGATATTGCCTTCTTGAATCAGGTCTGCCTGCGCCAGTCCGTAGCCGCTGTAACCCTTGGCAACATGAATGACAAAACGTAAATGTGACATCACCAGTTGCCGCGCAGCATTGAGGTCGCCCTCGTCACGCAGACAAGTGGCCAAATCACGCTCCTCTTCCACGCTTAGCATAGGTACCTGAGCTGCGGCCGAAATATAGGCCTCAAGACTGCCAGTGGGAACGGCAAGATCAACGGTCAGATTTTTATTCATGGCTCTCCCTCCTTCTACTCTGTATATCGGCATTTTACGGTATATCGGCATTTTAGCAATCAGATGCTAAGAGTGCCAAACTGAATTAAAGTTCCCTGATGTCGCTGATGGGCTACATGCCCTTTGCCTGACCCATCAGGTGGCA
>QIGJ01000311.1 GCA_003229995.1 Gammaproteobacteria bacterium
CAATCATCATCCGACCCCAAAAACCGCGTGGTTGCCAGGACCACACAGGCCAATTACACTTAGCAGCCAGTCGGATCGGGAATTAACCCAAGCCGACAATCTCCTAACCCTCAACTGTACCCACAGCCAATCCCGACATGAATATGCCCAATAAATATGAACCTCTGCGTAACATGGAATCATTCACCGAAGACATGTTCAACCGCATTATCGCCTTCCAGGAAAAAACACACCATGCCTGGAACAACAACCTGTCCTTTGATACACGTATCAAAGACCTGCCTCTGCACAACCTGATTTTCAGCAACCCGAACCGTGACCCGGAAAAATTCGGTGCAACCGTCGCACCTTTTTATCCCCTGCGCGAAGAAATACAGAAAATTGCCTTCTATGTGCGGCAGCTTGCCGACAACCCTGTCATCTGTGATATCTACCCCGGCAATGGTTTTATTGGCAGTCTGCTTGGTCGCGAAGGGATTGAACTGCAAGGCCTGAAAAATCACGCCCCTGACAGCAAACCCAACCAGATTGAGTCATTTTTTGACGCCGAACACTTCCGCTACTGCGACGAACCACTAGAGCTGTCAACGTTTGATGCGGCACTCGTCTCCTGGCCTCCCGCGCACAGTAACCCCAGCGAAGCACTGGCACAGCGCAAAACCGGATTGCTTATTTATATTTTTACCGAACATCTTGACCCCACCACACAACAACGCCAAACCGGTAGCGATGAAATGCTCGCCACACTGGCCGATGATTATCAACTCATCGACAGTTGGGAAGTCATTCGCCCCAAAGATATCCTGCATAACATCTGGCCCGACATGACCCCTTCCATCGAAGAAATACGCCATGTACATATTTATGCGCACAATTCGATTGACCATTTACAAGCCCCGCAAGCCATCCCGCCAGCACAAAGTTATGACTGGGAAAAAGACCTGCAAATGGCCCTGCTCGCCTTGCAAGCCAAACAGGACGTACAAGCCCGGGGATTCCCTGCCTGAGCACAACACCAAAAGACATCGCAGTCGCGACTTCTGCACAACAAGATTCAGTAACACAAACCCGCTTGCAGGCGCTGGCCCAACAACTGCAATTGCCCGTTTGTGACCTGTCCACACCGGGCTTATGTAACGCATTCCGCTTTTACCTGTCGTTATTCAACGCAAACCCGCAAGACAACACAAAAACCCTCGGCCTCGCCAGCACAGGTTATGATTTCAAAGGCAACGTACACATCGACTTTGTACACGGTAAACTCGGCCACCGTCGTCAGTTTGGCGGTGGCCGAGGGCAAGCCTTCGCCAAAGCGATCGGCCTGAAACGTGGCAACAACCCCACCGTCGTTGATGCCACCGCTGGACTGGGACGCGATGCCTTCATTCTCGCCAACCTTGGTGCGCACGTCATTATGATTGAACGCTCCCCCATCCTCGCCGCCTTGCTCGAAGATGGCCTGCAAAGACTGGCCGCCGAGCCTGGGTTGTCTGTCATCGCCGAACAACAACTGCGCTTGGTGCAAACCAACGCCATCGAATGGTTACAACAACAAACCGATGCAGACACAGCCAACCGGCCCGAAGTCGTCTACCTCGACCCCATGTATCCGCACCGCAGCAAAAGTGCCCTGGTGAAAAAGGAAATGCGCGTCCTGAGGGCAGTGGTGGGAGATGATGACGATGCCGGTTTGCTGTTACAAGCCGCGCGACAATGCGCATTAAAACGTGTCGTGGTCAAACGCCCCAAAGGAGCACCACCTCTGGACGGTAGCCAACCCAGTGGAAATGTACAGTCGAAAAATACGCGGTATGATATTTACCCTGTCAGGGAACCTAAAGAGGGGCTAAAGGGCCGTTTTTCCGCCACCACACCACTGGACCGAGGGGGTGTACAAGCCGCCCTGCGCAACGTGGTCAAGTCATGCGGGATAAAAAAAACATCACTCCCTATTGTTTGCGGCACAGCTATGCGACTCATCTGATTGAATCTGGCGTTCGCTTAGGAATAGAAATTAAATAACTTATACAAGTTATTTAATTTCTATTCCTTACCCTACAATTTCTAAAGTCATTTGATGAGAATTTTACGAAAACTTTCCTCGCTCCCATTGTAGCGATCTGCATCAACATGCCCTTTTATGCCATTAACCTTACCGGATTGCGACCACTGCCAAAAAGTCCAGTCAGACCAACCCTCGGGTAATTTTGGTTCATCGTCTTGGTATTCGGCCAACCAAAGCGGATAGTCGCTGAATCCAATCATATGTTTGTTGGAAAAATTAAGCCCGCTGTAGATGATAGGCTTGACACCGTAATGGGATTCTAGGCCGTCGAGATAAATCTGGATATTTTCAGTTAAATCAGACTGATCATTCTTATGTAGTCTCTCAATATCAACCACAGGAGGCAAGTCACCGGATTGCAAGGTGACAACACTTATAAAATTTTCGAGCTGGGCAGATGGGGCATCGTCAGTCTCGTAGAAGTGGTAGGCGCCAGTCGCCAGCCCCACAGCCCGGGCAGCCGCGAAATTTGATTTAAAATTGATATCCTGGTATGTAATTCCTTCCGTTGCACGAACGAACACATAGCTGATCCCTGCGGCTTTAATTTTTTTGAAATCTAACGTCCCCTGATACTTAGATATATCAATACCTATGATTTCTGTTGTTTTCACTGAAGCACTGTCAGCGC
>QIGJ01000368.1 GCA_003229995.1 Gammaproteobacteria bacterium
CGGACCCTGGATACTCGCTCCCGATCACTTTTGTCTGTTCACACGAATTTTTCGGGCTTATCATGCTGCCCCGAAAGCCCGGGCGTTATAGAATCCTCCCATGTCTGGCCGCATTCCCACTTCTTTTATTGACGAGCTATTAGTGCGCGTGGACATCGTTGATGTCATCGACAGTCGTGTGCAGTTGAAAAAGACCGGGCGTGAATATCAGGCCTGTTGCCCCTTCCACAACGAAAAAACCCCTTCGTTTACGGTCAGTCCCGACAAGCAGTTTTATCATTGTTTTGGTTGCGGTGCGCATGGCTCGGCGCTGGGCTTTCTCATGGAATACGAGCATCTAGATTTTGTGGAGGCTGTGGAGGAGTTGGCCTCCGGAGCAGGCATGGAAGTGCCGCGTGAGGTGGGTCAGGTTTTCAGCGGGCAAAGCCATCAGGGTCTTTATGAAGTAATGGAAAAAGCCACGCAATTTTATCGTCAGCAACTGAAACAGCATGAGCAGGCGACGCGCGCCACGGAATATCTTAAAGGTCGTGGTCTCACTGGCGAAGTGGCCGCTGCGTTTGAGCTAGGTTTTGCACCGCCGGGCTGGAACAATCTGAGTGCTTGTTTGCTGACACAGGGTGTCAACGAAACACAGCTGGTACAAGCCGGGCTGATCGTTAAAAAAGACAGTGGCGATTATTACGACCGGTTTCGTGAGCGCATTATGTTTCCAATCCGTGATCGTCGTGGCCGCGTGGTGGCTTTTGGTGGGCGACAGTTGGGTGGTGATGACGGCCCCAAATATATTAATTCCGCAGAGACAGCAATTTTTCACAAAGGTCGCGAGCTTTATGGCCTGTTTCAGGCGCGCAAGGCGGAGCGCAAACTCGAACGGCTATTGGTGGTGGAAGGTTATATGGACGTGGTGGCATTGGCGCAATTCGGCGTGCGCAATGCAGTGGCCACTCTGGGTACGGCGACCACGCATGACCACCTGGAGCGCCTGTTCCGGGTAGTGCCGCAGATCGTATTTTGTTTTGACGGTGACCGCGCCGGGCGACAGGCGGCGTGGCGCGCGCTGGAAAATGCGCTGCCGGTATTGAGCGAAGGACGACAGATCCTGTTTATGTTTTTGCCCGATGGTGAAGACCCGGACACATTGGTGCGTAAAGAAGGTAAAGACGGATTCGAGGCGCGGTTCACAGACGCCACTTCATTTTCCGACTATTTTTTTGGCGAACTCAGTGCTGCCGTTGATATGGCGAGTATTGATGGTCGAGCCCGGTTGGTGGAACAGGCGCAACCATTGTTGGAGAAGCTGCCAAAAGGTGTATTTCGTCACATGATGGCGGCACGTTTGGCGGAAATCGCCAAAATTGATGCTTCAGTCCTCGGTGGGTTAATGATCATAAAGCGTTCTCCATCACGGGCTTCGTTTCGAACAGCATCGGTTAAAGGCGCACCATCGCTCATGCGCACCGTCATCCAGCTATTATTGCACCGGCCAGCATTGGTTATGCGCATAGATGACTGGTCAATATTGCAAGAACTGGAGCAGCCCGGTCTGTCTTTGTTACAGGGACTGGTTGAATTGTTGCAACAGAACCCACAACTTAGTTGTGGTGCTATTGTCGAACACTGGCGTGCACAGGGGTTGAGCGAAGAGGCGGGACACCTTGCCCGGTTGGCGGGGCAGTCGTTGATGCTGCCGGAAGATGGATTGGAAACAGAGTTCGTTGCAGCAGTGGAAAAGCTGGTCATGCTGCGGGATGAGCAACGTTGGGAATATTTAGAGTCGAAGGTGCAACGGGATTCGGCCAGCGATGCTGAAAAAAGTGAATATTTTGCGCTAAGCTCCAAAGGTCGCCAGCGGTAAATTGGATATTAAACATACACTATTACCGTGTGGTCGAAACTGGTCGCCAAAGTTAGGAAAAGTCGGTTACAATGGTCGGCTATTTTGGGTCGGTGTTGAGGGCTGGTCAATGATATGTCTATGAATTGAATACAGAGCAACAATCGCAATTAAAACGGTTGATCGCGAAAGGTAAAGAACAGGGCTACCTGACATATCGGGAAGTCAATGACCACCTGCCCAGCGGCATTGTCGAGACGGATCAGATTGAAGATATCGTTCGCATGATCAACGATATGGGCATTGTCGTGCATGAAGTGGCTCCGGACAAAGACAGTATTGTGTTGTCTGAAGACAGCGTGTCCACAGACGAAGATGCCGCCGAAGAGGCGGCGGCTGCATTGGCGAAAATTGACAGCGATTTTGGTCGTACCACTGATCCCGTGCGCATGTATATGCGTGAAATGGGTACGGTGGAGTTGCTGACCCGCGAGGGTGAAATTGTCATTGCCAAGCGCATCGAAGATGGCATTAATCAGGTGATGAATGCCCTGTCCCATTATCCAGGCACGATTTGCACGGTATTGGACATTTCCGAAAAAGTGGAAGCGGGCGAAACCCGTCTTACCGATTTGTTGTCCGGTTTTGTTTCGGAAGATGATGAAATTCCTGTGCCTTCCCCCGCTCCGGCGGCGAATAAAAACGACAAGGCGTCTGCGGACAACAAGTCCGACGATGAGGAAGAGGCTGTCGATACCGGCCCCGATCCTGAAGAAGTCAAAGCACGTTTTGCCTCCATCAAAAAGTTGTTTGTCCGGCATAACAAGATGGCGGGAAGATATGGTCGTGCAGACAAGCGCTGCGTAAAGGTATACACCCAGATGGTCGATGAGCTGGCGGAAATCAGGCTGGTGGCCAAGGTGTCAGAAATGCTGATATCCAATGTGCGCAAAATCGTGAACAGTGTTCGTGCCCACGAACGGGTGATCATGGATATTTGTATCGACAAGGCGCGTATGCCACGCAAGAATTTTATTACCTCTTTCCCTGATAACGAAACCGATCTGAACTGGTTGCAGCGACAAATTGACGCCGGAGGAAATTATTCCGCAGTGCTTGTCGATTATGCGGACGACATTCGTCGAGCTCAAAACAAGCTGGTGAGTTTACAGGAAAAGGCCGGTATCTCCGTTGGCGAGATCAAGGAAATCAATCGTAAGATGTCCATTGGCGAAGCCAAGGCTAGGCGCGCTAAAAAGGAAATGGTGGAGGCCAACTTGCGTCTGGTGATTTCCATCGCCAAAAAATACACCAATCGTGGTTTACAGTTTCTTGATCTGATTCAGGAAGGCAACATTGGTTTGATGAAAGCCGTCGATAAATTTGAGTATCGTCGAGGGTATAAATTTTCGACCTATGCGACTTGGTGGATTCGTCAGGCCATCACCCGGTCCATTGCGGATCAGGCGCGCACCATTCGTATTCCCGTGCATATGATCGAGACCATCAACAAGCTCAATCGCATTGCACGACAAATGTTGCAGGAAATGGGGCGTGAGCCCACGCCGGAAGAATTGTCAGAACGCATGGAAATGCCAGAAGACAAAGTGCGCAAAGTGCTGAAAATCGCCAAAGAACCTATCTCCATGGAAACACCCATTGGTGATGACGAAGATTCGCGTCTGGGTGACTTTATTGAAGATGCCAACCTGTTGTCGCCAGTGAATTCAGCCACTTTCGAGGGTTTGCGTGAAGCCACGCTGGATGTACTGGATGGCCTTACTGCCCGTGAAGCCAAAGTGCTGCGCATGCGTTTTGGCATTGACATGAACACCGATCACACACTGGAAGAAGTGGGCAAACAATTTGATGTGACGCGTGAGCGTATTCGTCAGATCGAAGCCAAGGCTCTGCGCAAGCTGCGCCATCCAAGCCGTTCGGATAATCTGCGCAGTTTTATCGACGCAGAAAAAACTGAACAGTCTTCGTCGGGTTCTTCGTAAACGGTCTTTATCCGTCCCGCAGTTTTCCTGATTGCAGACAAGGTGTTAGAATTTCCCACGTTTGGGCCTGTAGCTCAGTTGGTTAGAGCAGGGGACTCATAATCCCTTGGTCGTAGGTTCAAGTCCTACCGGGCCCACCAAATCATAGTTACCACCTCTCAATCGTCTAAAAGCCTGAATGGTTGGGCGATTGGGGCGGTTCTATACCCCCCCTTGTTTCGGTCATATATCAGCCTTTCGGTAAATACCAGTTTTAGCACGGTTCTCTTGTCCACCAACCTCTCGGAAGCCCATAGTTTATGCGGATTTGAGAGGAATTCCAGAGCGGTTCTCGATGTTTTATCGAAGGTGGGCAAAGAATGGCCACATTTAGCGATTTTCTCATTCAAAACAATCTTATTGCCTTCTAACTCTTCAATTCTTTTCTCATAAGCAGAGATAACTGAGCAGTTAGATGGCAGGAAGTTCGAAATCGAAAGTCGCCAGAAGACCTTACTACAAATGTCTCATTTTTCGTTCAGCACATCTTGGCAAGGGGAGATACGCTGACGCGCTCCCCGTTGCATCCCCTCAAGTCAAAACGTATTGCCGTTTTATCACAAGCAGAACTTGGAGAATATGCCTTCTCCACCTGCACCGAACCATGCATGAACGTTTAGCCGTTCAATTACTATTCAGGGGAGCCTCCAAGCTATCCCCCGAAACCTCCATCACCAAAAGAGCATTTCATAGCCCCCTTTGGATACCCTTGAT
>QIGJ01000259.1 GCA_003229995.1 Gammaproteobacteria bacterium
CCTACCCATCAAGAGGTCATGCTTTAGGATTAAAAGGATGGCGCAAAATAATGGTCTCATTACGATCTGGGCCAGTGGAAATAATATCAATGGGTGTTTCGGTAATTTTTTCGATGCGTTTAAGATAGCTTTTCGCGTTCTCAGGCAGGTCATCGTAGTTCTTCACACCAACGGTGGATGCTGACCAGCCCGGCATTTCCACATACACGGGATGACAATCAGCAAAGGCTTCAGCACCCACAGGTGGCGTACGACGCTCTTCACCATTGATGGTGTAACCCACGCAAAGACGGATCACGTCCAGCCCGTCCAGCACATCCAGTTTGGTGATGCATAACCCGGTGGTACTGTTGATTTGATTGGAACGACGCAGTGCAACGGCATCAAACCAGCCACAACGACGCGGCCGTCCGGTGGTGGAACCAAATTCGTGGCCTTGTTTGGCCAAGTGTTCACCAACACTGTCCAGTAATTCTTCACCGTCATACAGTTCCGTGGGAAACGGCCCGGAGCCCACTCTCGTGGTATAGGCTTTGGTAATACCAATGACATGATCAAAACTGACAGGGCCAACACCACTGCCCGTCGCAGCACCGCCTGCGGTGGTGTTGGATGAGGTCACATAAGGATAAGTACCGTGGTCGATATCCAGCAACGCGCCCTGCGCGCCTTCAAATAAAATACTGCCGCCTTGCTGCTGAATATCGTGCAGCAACTCCGGCACGTCGGCCACCATGGGCTTGATACGGTCACCCAATGCCAGCGCTTCATCCAGTACCTGCTGGAAATCCACCGGTTCGGCTTTGTAATAGTGTTGCAGGACGAAGTTGTGATAATCCAGCACTTCACCCAGCTTGGCGGCAAAACGCTCACGGTGAAACAGGTCTCCCAGACGTAGGGCACGACGCGACACTTTATCTTCATAGGCTGGACCAATGCCACGACCGGTAGTGCCGATTTTAGTCTCACCACGCGCCACTTCACGGGCGTTGTCCAAAGCAACGTGATACGGCAGAATCAATGGACAGGCTTCACTGATACGCACCCGCTGGCTGGCTGGCACACCCCGCCCTTCCAGCATATCAATCTCCTCCATAAGCGCGGCAGGCGATACCACCACGCCGTTACCGATCATGCACTCGACGTTTTCCCGCAGCACACCAGAAGGAATCAGATGCAACACGGTTTTTTCGCCGTCGATAACCAGCGTATGGCCGGCATTGTGTCCACCTTGAAAACGTACCACCGCCTGTGACTGGTCGGTAAGCAAATCGACAATTTTACCTTTACCTTCATCGCCCCATTGTGTACCGATGATTACAACGTTCTTACCCATCAAAAATACCCATACTGTTTTGTGTTAAAAATTGTTTTTGCCGTTTATTTATGAAGCGTCAACCACACACCACTGACCTTCCTGCATAACCAGAATCTGCTGGCATTCTGCCGCAATAGCATTGCCGTTTTGCCCCGGTAATTCACAAATCACTCGTTGCCCTGTCTTGCGCAATTCACGAATTTTATCGATGAGTTCAGGACTGTCATCTGCGGGAGAAAAAATACTTTTTTCTGTGGCGGTATTATCCGCCCCCAGCACGGCTAATGCGCGCAAATCTGCGCTGAACCCGGTGGCCGGGCGGGCGCGCCCGAACACGGCACCAATATCATCGTAACGTCCACCCTGTGCAATTGCTCTGCCCTGTCCTGTCTGATAAGCGGCGAACATCACACCGGTGTGATAGTGAAAACCACGTAACTCTGCCAGATCAAAGTGCAGTTGCAAACCCGGTTGCTGTCGGCTGACACGTTGTGCAACCTGTTCGACTTCATCAAGCGCTTGCAGTGCAGCGGTATTCCCCTTCAATGCTAAACGTGCCTTGTTTAATACTTCAACACCACCGTTCAGCCATACCAAATCTTCAAGTGCCTGACGGGTATCCGCATCCACCGACAACGCCTCAAGCAGGTTTTGTATTTCCGGTACAGCCTTGCGTTGCAGGGCATCAAACAACTGGTTTTCCTGCTGTGTATCCAGTCCGGCTGTTTGCGTTAACGCACGAAAAATACCAACGTGTCCCAGATCCACATAAACCGAATCAACACCGGCAAGCCCCAGGGTATCTAACATCAGATTGACCATTTCCGCATCGCTTTCCACACCGCTGTGTCCATACAATTCGGCACCCACTTGTGTAAAACTGCGTGGGCCACCGAGGCCATCACCACGGGTATGTAACACCGTACCCTGATAACACAGGCGCACAGGCGTTTTGCGTTCACTCAAACGGTGCGCATCAATGCGTGCCACCTGCGGGGTGATATCGGCACGCACACCCATCATGCGGCCATTGAGCTGGTCGGTCAGTTTGAAGGTTTGCAGGTCGAGATCATTACCGATGCCCGTCAACAGTGAATCCAGATACTCCACCAAAGGCGGAGTCACCAGTTCGTAGCCCCAGCCGTGAAACAAATCCAGCACGGCACGGCGCAACTGCTCCAAACGCCCGGCCTGGGGCGGCAGCAGTTCTTCAATACCTTCGGGTAACAGCCAACGTTCGTTATTCATGGTGATGCACTGTGTGTAAAATTGGCTCGCAGATTTAATAAGGAACGTGCACGAAATAACTTCCCTGTTTAGCATCCCGGCTTCAGCCCGTCTTCGCCCGTTCCTCAATCACAAAAGCTCGAAATAGA
>QIGJ01000361.1 GCA_003229995.1 Gammaproteobacteria bacterium
ATGATTACGGTAATTTTTGGCTTCAGTTTTTTGTGTTTTTATGCAAAATAGGTATAAACCCCCAATCGAATGAGAGGTGGGTTTGGCCGCGTTGTAAAGGAAGTGATGAATTACCGGAAATAATTTATGAAAATATCAATAATTAATGCCGTTGTTTTTTTTGTTGCGCTGGTAATGCTTGGGCAGGCCACTGCAGGGGATATTAAAGTCCGAGCCCGGGAACACTTTGATTTTCATGATGTTGCTTTTGGTAGTGGCAGTGGTAGCGCGTATGCCGGTCTAAGCAATACCATTAATGTGTGGTGGGAGAAGCCCAGAATTTACTCAATAGGTTTGGCGTTTAATCCTGTTATTGGGTCAGCTAGGGCAAGTGGTGATTACGACACAAGGCTCAGCAAAAGAATTAAATTAATCATGTTGGGTGTGGAAGGTAAATATTATCATCGTGATATTGCACCCAGCCTGTTTTCACGGGTTGGTCTGGGTTATACACAGTTGGATACCAAGGGCAGTATCGGTGATATAGACGGTTATCACGTCTATGTCGGTGCAGGCTGGGAATTCGACGTAAAGGGTGTTGGTATTGCCCTGGAAATGGCTTTTCGCCAATCTCGATTAGAACGGGGTGTGATTGTGAACAGTATAACACCTTCAATTGGTGTGCATTTTTATCGTTAATTATTCAGTTGCAATACCCGTTGTGCATCTGCGGCGAGGTCATTCAGTTTGAGTTCCTTGTAGGCATCTACCAGCAATTGCAACGCCAAACGTGAAGCCGGGGTGCGTGGAAAATTGCTCACCACATATTTGGCACGATTGGCGACAGCCACATAAGCACCGCGATTGGCGTAGTAGTTGGCCACATGGATTTCGTGCATAGCCAGATCATTACGTAAATAGCCCATGCGTTTCAGCGCATCTGGCGCATATTGGCTCTCCGGGAATTTTTTGATTAACACCGCGAAATAATCGTAGGATTTTTGTGTTGAGCTGGGGTCGCGTAAACTGGGGTCCTGCTCCTCGATGAAATTCATGGGGTTATCATTTTTACTGGCACTGGCCAACCCGCGCAAATAGTAGGCGTAATCGACATTGTTGTGGCGTGGGTGAAGTTTGATAAAACGATCTGCAGAGGCAATGGCCGTGTCCGGTTCGTCAAATTTGAAGTAGGCATAAGCCGTATCCAGCTGCGCCTGCTCGGCATAACGCCCAAAAGGGTATTTGGCTTCCAGGGTTTCGTAAGTCTCAATGGCGACTTCGTAGTCCTTGGCATTCAATGCCATTTTGGCCTCTTTAAACAATTTCTCTGCGCTCCACTTGCTCATGTCATCTTCTTTGTCCGGATTGGCAGCGCAGGCACTCAGCATTAAAACCATAATGGCGACGATGGTTCGCAGCAGTTTTGTGGATGATGTTTGATTGAGCAAAAAATAGGACATGGTTAAAGACCTGAAATAAAAATAAAGCAACAGCTTAAAAAACTGCTGCAAAGATTCGCGCTATTATAAGCAGTAATGCCATTTTCTTGCCTTTTTGAGTGACTCAGCGTTACAGCTCCCGTCACATGCTCACTATGCGCCTTTCGCTGC
The DNA here is from genome assembly GCA_003229995.1 of Gammaproteobacteria bacterium. GTDB lineage: Bacteria > Pseudomonadota > Gammaproteobacteria > SZUA-152 > SZUA-152 > SZUA-152. The sequence goes on from QIGJ01000361.1 coordinate 1,590, forward strand.
GCCTTGATTCACTCAAAAAATTCGGCGAAAATTTTGTTAAAACTATGTTGTTAAAATAATGTTGTTAAAATAACGATGCATTACTACTTAGCGGCCCCGGCACACAGAGAGAAAGATTATTCCATGGGCGATTCCCAACAACTCAGCGCAGAAATTCCCGAACAACTGGCCGGTGCGCGATTGGACCAGGCTTTGGCCAGTCTGTTCCCGGATTATTCCCGCGCACGCCTGCAACGTTGGATTAAAGATGGCCACGTTACCGTAGATGGCAAGCAGCTGCGTCCCCGGGATGTGGTGCATGGCGGTGAACAGGTATCGCTGACCGTGGTGTTGGCCGAGGAGACTCACTGGATGCCGCAACCGTTACCGCTGGATATCATTTTTGAAGATGAGGCGGTGTTGGTGATCAATAAACCTGCGGGTCTGGTAGTACACCCAGGAGCGGGCAACCCGCACAGCACGTTGAGCAATGCGTTGCTGCACCACGCCCCGGAACTGGAAAGCGTGCCTCGTGCCGGTATTGTGCATCGTATCGATAAGGACACCAGTGGGTTGCTGGTGGTAGCGCGCACACTGGTAGCACAAAAATCCCTGGTGGAACAACTACAGGCGCGTGCTTTTGAACGCCAGTATCAAGCGGTGGTGATGGGTGTGATGACTGCGGGCGGTACAGTGGATGCGTCCATTGGCCGTCATCCCGTCAACCGTACACGACAGGCAGTAGTGACCATAGAAGGCTCATCCAGCGGCAAGGCGGCCATTACCCACTATCGTGTGGCCGAGCGTTTTCGTGTGCATACGCTGGTCAACGTCAAATTGGAAACGGGTCGCACCCATCAGATTCGGGTACACATGGCGCACATCCACTACCCACTGGTGGGTGACCCGGTCTATGGCGGGCGTCTGCGCATTCCACCTGCTGCGACGCCGGAGTTAGACAAGGTGCTGCGCACGTTCAAACGGCAAGCTCTGCACGCCGCGAATCTTGGCTTCGTTCACCCACTCAGCGGCGAATCAGTGAGCTGGCAAGCCGAATTGCCCGAAGACATGCAACAACTGCTGGCTGCCTGTCGTCAGGATATGATCGCTGCTGCCGAGGCATGAATCTGTTGATTCCAGACTGGCCTGCACCCGCTAGAGTGCGTTCTGCCAGCAGCACGCGACAGGGTGGAATGAGTCAGGCACCGTTTGACAGTCTCAACCTTGCTTTGCATGTGAATGACCAGATGGCCGATGTTGCGGGTAACCGCCGACGATTTGCAGAAAAGCTTGCGTTACCCGGCGAACCGCACTGGCTCACTCAAGTGCATGGTACGACAGTGGTCGATCTCGATGACGTTTTGGGTGAATTGCCTGATGCTGATGCCAGTACCACGCGTATTGCAAACACCGTTTGTGTCGTACTGACCGCAGATTGTCTGCCAGTACTGTTTTGTAACCGTAGCGGCACACAAATCGCTGCCGCACATGCGGGGTGGCGGGGGTTGGCCGCTGGAATACTGGAAACCACGGTGGCGACCTTCACTGCACCACCAGAAGAAATTCTCGCTTGGCTGGGCCCGGCCATCACAAGCTTTTGAAGTGGGAGATGAGGTGAGACAAGTCTTTTGTGATGTTGGCTCGGCTGCGGACATGGCCTTTATAGCGACGCGCTCTAGGCATTGGAAAGCTGACCTTGGCCAGCTGGCCCGGCAACATTTGGCGCGAGTTGGTGTTAATAACGTGTACGGTGGCGACCATTGTACTTTCAGTGAAGCAGATGATTTTTATTCCTTTCGTCGTGACGGCGATACTGGGCGTATGGCTAATATGGATCGAAACAACAGGCAAAAACAGCAGGTAGATAAAGGTTCGGATGGTTTTTTTTGGGGATTCACCCCGGAAAAATCCCACCCAGCACCACAGGGTGGTGTGCGCCGGTCACTCCGGGCAGGTTTCCCGGACGATAAGCCAGTGTTTCCCGTGCCAACCAGGCAAAGGCTACGGCTTCCATCCATTCTGCGGGCAGGCCGTAATCATCACTGGTTTTTACGGTTGTTGATGCCAGTTTTTTCACGATGCGTTGCATTAAATCGGTATTACGTACACCTCCGCCACACACCACCAGCTCTATCGCTTCTGCGGCATATTTTTTGATGGCATCGGTAATGCTGGTGGCGGTGAGTTCGCTCAATGTGGCTTGCACATCCACGGGCGTGAGAGTGTGTTTATATGCGTTGAGATATTGCTGTAACCAGGCCAGATTAAAATATTCGCGCCCGGTAGATTTGGGTGGGGGCAACTGGAAAAAGCGGTCTTTTAACAGGGTGTCTAACAAGTGTAAATTTACGGTGCCGGAAGCAGCCCACTGGCCGTCGTGGTCGCAAGGTTGCTGTTGCTGTTGCTGCTGAATCCAGCTGTCCAGCAAGATATTGCCAGGGCCGGTATCGAAGCCGGAGACGGGTGTTTTTGTGTCCGTTGGCAGTAAGGTTACATTGGCCATGCCACCGATGTTGAGAATGGCCCGGGTCTGTGTGTCAGTACTGAAAAAGGCAGCATGAAAGGCAGGTACCAGTGGCGCACCCTGTCCACCGACGGTCATGTCGCGTCGGCGGAAATCGGCTACCGTAGTGATGCCGGTCAATTCGGCAATGGTGTTGGGGTCACCGATTTGCAGGGTGAAACGTTTTCCTTTTTCCAGTCCGGGGCGATGGCGAATGGTTTGTCCGTGACTGCCGATAGCGTGAATTTGTGTGGCGTCAATGCCTGTGTCGGCTAATAGTTGTTTGACGGCTGCGGCAAAGGTATTACCCAATACAATATCCAGCTGTCCCATGCGGTCGATTTCATTGTTGCCCGGTGTACACAGGGCGAGAATATCATTACGCAACGATTGGCTCAGGGGGTAGTTGATGGCGTGGTGTAAAACAGGTCGTTCATCGGGAAAGCTGACCAGTGCTGCATCAATGGCATCGAGACTGGTCCCGGACATAAGTCCGATGTAGTGCTTCATGGTTTCTGGTGTCGTGTTTCTTGTTCTTTGTCACGCTCATTTAACGCCACAGTGGTACGTTGCAGTACGTCGAGCAGTGCGATCAGGCTGCGGGATTTGTCGAGAAAGTCAGCCTTGTATTTTTTCTTGATCGGTGCGGCATCCGGCAGTTTAACGGTCAGTGGATTGCGGTGTACGCCGTTAACGCGGAACTCATAATGTAAATGCGGCCCGGTGGAGCGACCGGTGCTGCCGACATAGCCGATGGTTTGTCCCTGTCGTACGCGTTTGCCACGACGCATGCCGGGTTTGATACGTGACATGTGTGCGTACAGCGTGCTGTATTTACCACCGTGTTGAATGATCACTGTTTTGCCGTAACCCCCTTTGCGCCCAGCGTGAATCAGTTTGCCATCCCCGGCAGCTTTGATGGGGGTACCGGTAGGTGCTGCGTAATCAACACCATGGTGGCTTTTTTTCCTTTTCAGTGTGGGGTGGTAACGCTTACCGAAGCGGGAGCTGATACGGGTGAAGTCTACCGGGGTGCGGATAAATGCCTTGCGCATGCTGCGGCCGTCAGGCGAATAATAATCGGATTGGTCGCTGGCATCGGTATAACGCAGGGCGCGATAGCTTTTGCCGCGATTGACAAATTCGGCGGCGAGAATATTGCCATCACGTTTTTTCTGTCCATCGAGAAAAAGTTCTTCATACACCAGGGTAAAATGGTCACCGTTGCGGATGTCTAACACGAAATCGATATCCCAGCCGAAGATGCCCGCCAGTTCCATAATCAGGTTGTCCGACAGGCCTGCGGCCTGACCAGCGAGAAACAGCGAAGAATCAATCACCCCAGTAGCATTGGTGACACGGGCTTCCATTTGCCGGGTGTCGGTTGTCGCTGAAAAATTACCGTCGGCATCACGGTTTACTTTCAGCGTGCTGAGGTCATCTATTTTATAGATCAGTTGTTGCAGCTTGCCGTTATCAATGCCGAACTCAAACTGTTGTCCGGGCATCAGCCGTTTAAGTGCGACAGTGGATTTGTCGCTGCGCATGATTTGGTCCAGTTCCTGCGGGCTTAATCCCTGTTGGGCAAAAATCAGTGCCAAGTTATCACCGCTTTTGACGGTGGCTGTTTTCCAGTCGATGTTTGACTGGGTGGGTTCAGTAGGGCGGAGGGGAGGGGCTGTTGCGGTTTTTCCATCGGGAATGGGGAGTGGCAGGGTAATGCGCGTTTGTGCGGAAGTTGTTGTCGATGGTGTTGCTGCTGATAGTGTTGATGGTGTTGCGGCTGCTTCAAGCGGTGTGTGGGCATTGGCGTGCGTATCTCTGGTACTGTCGGCCATTAGCACAAAAATACTGATGATTATAGTTAGACTTGTAGCCAATCCTATCCAGTGTGTTTTGCGATTGATCAGATTGCCAG
>QIGJ01000275.1 GCA_003229995.1 Gammaproteobacteria bacterium
GTTTGACCACCGGAGTGGAAAATGCTTCGGAGGAGCTGCTGGTTGTCACCCAAAATGCAGCAGATAAAGTAAAGGCACTCATCGAGGAAGAAGGTAACGATGCGCTGAAGTTGCGGGTGTTTGTCACTGGGGGAGGTTGTTCCGGTTTCCAGTACGGTTTTTCCTTTGATGAAAAGGTCAACGACGGTGACACGGCTATCAAAAAAGACGGCGTGACTTTTTTGGTGGACCCGATGAGTTACCAGTATCTGATCGGCGCTGAACTGGATTATCAGGAAGGCCTGATGGGTTCTCAGTTTATGATCAAAAACCCCAATGCCAGCACGACCTGTGGTTGTGGTTCGTCTTTTTCCATCTAGCTGAATTCAAACTCTGTAGCAAGCCTCAAGTCACACTGGCCGCAGACCGCCAGCACCAACAAAATGAGCAGATTAGCAGGTGGCTAAGCCTCCTGTTTGCTATGCTTGCACTCCCTACTCAATCAGTTTCAGCGTGGAGACACCTCATGAGTGAATACTTGCCAGGCCTTGCGGGTGTACCGGCCACCAAATCCAATATCTCAGCTATCGATGGTGAGAAGGGTGTACTCTATTATCGAGGCTATCCCATCGAACAGCTGGCCAAACACAGTAACTTTGAAGAAACCACATTATTGTTGCTGGACGGTGAACTGCCTAATCAGGCAGACCTGAACGAATTTGACGAACAGTTACGGGAAAATCGTCAAGTTAAATACCAGATCCGTGAATTAATGAAGGCATTACCTGCGACTGGCCACCCCATGGACATGCTGCAAGCGGCCGTGGCCAGTCTCGCTATGTTTTACCCGGGTAACGAATGCCTGACCAGCAAAAGTGTTTGTGAAGACATGAATTACATTCATAACATGACAGTAAAAATTATCGCGCGCATGGGCACCATGGTTGCCATGTGGCAACACCTGCGTAATGGTTACGAGCCACCTGCACCACGCGAAGATCTCAACTATGCGCAAAATTTTTTGTACATGCTGAATCGTAAAGAAGCCGATCCCCTGTTGGCACGCATCATGGATGTCTGTCTGATTTTGCATGCAGAACATACCATCAACGCCTCGACGTTTTCGACTCTGGTGACAGCTTCCACCCTGGCCAGCCCTTATAGTGTTATTGCTGCTGCCATTGGTACTTTGTCAGGACCATTGCACGGTGGTGCGAATCAGCGTGTGCTGGAAATGCTTAATGAAATAGGTTCACCGGACAGAGCAGCGGCTTATGTGGATAAAAAGCTGGCGGACAAACAAGTCATTTGGGGTATGGGACACCGTGAATACAAAACCAAAGATCCGCGCGCCACGATTTTGCAGGGGCTGGTTGCACAGCTTATGGAAGCGCGTGGTGATGCGGTGAATCCGTTAATGGAAATTGCCCTGGCTGTGGAAACGGTGGTGGAAGACCGTTTGGCGCATAAAGGTGTTTATCCCAACGTGGATTTTTACTCCGGTATTCTTTATCACGAAATGGGCATTCCCGGTGATCAGTTCACCACAATTTTTGCGATGTCACGTTCTGCGGGCTGGTTGGCACACTGGCGTGAACAGTTGGCAGACAATCGTATTTTCCGGCCGACGCAGATGTACACTGGCTCTCCTGAGCGGGATTATGTTGCGATAGAAAAAAGATAAAGGGTAACGGCTTCCCGTTTTTCACAGGGTTGAACCTAAATTAATGGGACAAGGACGCTTGCCAGGGTGTTGATTTCTGCAATGTTCGGTGGACTAGCTGTGATACCGGCAGCAAGGTGATGCCTTGTGCTCGGAGTTTGGGTAGCTCTTCTTTCAGTACGGCAATGGTTTCCGGGAAAGGGTGGCCGATCGCTAATGCGGTGCCATTCTGGCGCGCCTTGCTGATCAGGCGTTGCAGATGAAAACGAATAGTGTCCGGGTTTCTGTCGTGGTCTAAAAATACATCGCGACGCATGTTGGATATTTGGTTTTCGTTAGCGAGTTGTTGGGCAATGCTGTTTTTGCTGGTGTAGCTGTCAACAAAGTAGAGGTCTTTGCGTTTGCTTAATTCGGTCATCAGCCATTGCATATGGCCGGGGTGCTGGGTGAGCAGGCTGCCCATGTGGTTGTTGATGCCGACAATGTGTGGAATGGCGGCAAAGTTTAATGTTAACTGTTGCTCAAATTGTCGAGCTGTCATGTGCAAAGTCAGTGCGCCCGGGCCAACTTTGTCGTTTTTGATGGGCTGCATGGGCAAGTGCAGCATGACTTCTTTGTTGAGCCGGTGGGCAAGCTCAGCCAGTTTGCGGGCGTGGGGAGTGTGGGGTAGAAAAGCAAATGTGACTGGGCCGGGCAGTTGCAATGCACGTTTGTCGCGCTGCTCAAGGTTGCCCATATCATCGATGATGATGCCGATAGCCGGTTGACGGCTATGGGTTGGTTGGTCAGGCGGTGTCGTTGCGAACACCGCCGTATTTAATATCCAGCCGCCCATCATCATTGTTAACGCCAGAGCGAGTGTCTGTGCTTTTTTGCTTGTGGCTGAACGCGGTGCCATCCTGTTATTCAGATATACTCGTCGCGATTGAGATCTAATTGCACGCCCTATTTGCTCCATGGCTGCGTTGTTGTCCTTGCAATAGAGCGATGATTACGCGTCATTTCGTCTTGCCATGAAACCAATATGACGCACACTTAAGTAGTA
>QIGJ01000240.1 GCA_003229995.1 Gammaproteobacteria bacterium
TGTCGGGCAAAAGAGGCTTTGTCAGACGTAGAAGCGGTGGATGTTTCTTTGTCCATTGCCAGTGACTCAATGGCAGATGATAAAGCATGGCGAGGCAAGTTGACGCGCACACAACTCTATGAATTGATTGATCCGCTTATTCAAAAAACCTTATCTTCCTGTCGTCGCGCCCTGCGCGATGCTGGAATTGGTGTGGATGAAATCGAAGATGTGGTGATGGTGGGTGGATCAACACGCTCACCACGGGTGCGCGAACGGGTCGGCGGGTTTTTCCACTGTGAGCCCATTGTGGATATCGACCCCGACAAAGTCGTTGCGGCAGGGGCAGCGATTCAGGCTGATATTTTAGTGGGCAATAAACCTGATGATGAAATGTTATTGCTCGATGTGATTCCGCTGTCGCTGGGTATCGAAACCATGGGGGGGCTGGTTGAAAAGATTATCTCCCGCAATACCACGATTCCTTCGGCCAAAGCCCAGGACTTCACCACATTTAAAGATGGGCAAACCGCGCTGGCAGTGCATGTTGTGCAGGGTGAGCGTGAGCTGGTGAGTGATTGCCGTTCTCTGGCCCGTTTTGAATTGCGCGGCATTCCACCCATGGTGGCGGGCAATGCGCGCATCCGTGTGACGTTCCAGGTGGATGCTGATGGCCTGCTTTCTGTGATGGCACGGGAGCAGATTTCCGGTGTGGAAAGCACGGTGCAGGTCAAACCATCTTTCGGTTTGACGGATGGTGAAATTGAAACCATGCTGCGTGAATCCATGAGCCATGCTCAGGAAGACATCACTGCACGCATGTTACGTGAACAGCAAGTGGAGGCGGATCGTATTATTGAATCCGTAGAATCTGCGGTGACTGCGGATGCCCAATTGTTGACCGATGAAGATCGCACACAGATCGATGTTATGCTGAGCGAACTGCGGAAAATGCGTGATGGAAATGACCCACGGAAAATTAAACAGGCCATTGAAGCCCTGAACAAAGCCAGTACAGATTTTGCCGCGCGGCGTATGGACGCCAGCATCCAGTCAGCGATGACAGGGCATAAAGTTGATGAATTCTAGTTTTTTGCTGAAGAGAAAATAATGCCACAGATCATTTTTTTACCGCACGAAGAAATTTGTCCTGAAGGGGCGGTTATTGACGCTGAAACAGGCATGACCATTTGTGATGCCGCACAGGTCAACGGTATTGAGATTGAGCATGCCTGCGAAAAATCCTGTGCCTGCACGACTTGTCATGTCGTTATTCGCGAAGGTTTTGATACGCTGCAAGCATCCACCGAAGAAGAAGATGATTTGCTGGATAAAGCCTGGGGATTGGAGCCAGATTCGCGCTTAAGCTGCCAGGCGAAAGTAGGCACGGTGGATCTGGTGGTGGAAATTCCCAAATACACCATCAATATGGTGTCTGAGAATCACTGAAACTGGAAAATATCATGAGCTTGAAATGGACAGATACCCTGGATATTGCCATTGCGCTGGATGAAGCACATCCCGACGTTGATCCGCTACACGTCAATTTTGTGGAATTACGCAACTGGATAATGGTGTTGTCCGGGTTTGATGATGCCCCGGAACACTGTGGGGAGCGTATTCTCGAAGCCGTGCAAATGGCCTGGATTGAAGAAAGGGAAGATTAAGGACTAAATCTGGGCGCTAAACCGGGAAGTTATTGCGTGCCCATTCCTTAGGCACTTGATCTCTTAACTACTGATGTAGTTTTGGATATTTTGGATCTAAAAACCTCATTACAATTTCCTTGTATCTTCGAAAATGGACTGAACTCTATCCAAGCATAGAATAGATATCAACTCATCCCTTTCGCTCAAAAATTTTTCAATAAAAAACCCTGCTTCGATGTATTCTGAGTCAATATTAATTGTACTAATAGGATAAGAATACTTGGTGAATAGTCGACACTCTACATCCTTTTCATATTTTTTTTCAACCGGCCAATAACTACGACCATAATGAGTTCCTGTATATTCACCATTTGCCTTGCGACGAAGAAAAAGAAGGTGCAGCTTGTCGTTATCAATTTTTTGATCATGAACCTCACCTGACCAAGTGATCTGGAATGTTGAGATAGCTTTCCCTTTGATGCTCTTTTCTGTAACAAATTCAGCATACCCAGAACCCGCGGAATCGGTAGTTTTAATGCTTGTTGGATTCGCGAATAATATAACATCACTTTTCTCAATGATGTCTTTCATTGAACTAGGTACTAGATCAGAATTCGCTTTCTGACAAAATAAAAATAAACAAAGACATAGAATCTGCGAAATAAGACGATTAAATTTCGGTGAAAAAAAATAAATTTTCAGAAGATTATCCGGCTCTGCTACCAATTGCATTACTATGACTCCTTAATTCGAGCATGGCACAAAACGATTTGACTAAGCAAGCTACTTCGTTTTGAAATAAATTACAAATAATATATACCCGTAGCGTTTGGGATTTAGGTTTAAATGTGCGTCATATTTATTTCGTGGCCAGGCAAAATGACGCGGAGTAGTCGCTCTATTACAAGGAATTTCAACGCAGCCCGGCCATGGAGAAAATAGGGGGATGTAGATCAGCCGCTGACGATTTTTTTATACTTTCCGGGGAAAGTGACACTGTTTTTTGGCCGCTTTATTTCTGTGTAATAAACCGCGCCTAACAACATATCCC
>QIGJ01000022.1 GCA_003229995.1 Gammaproteobacteria bacterium
ATAATTTTTTGGTTGGGAAATTGTTTAACCACATCCCGTCGCGAACTTTCTGCCAGCCTTCTTTCTTTTTTATTGGCCACAAAAATAGCACTTAAATAACTGTGCCCTTTATCACAAAACTGTCCTTCATCATCGAATGGATCAATATTCACCCAGTAATAATCCAATAATGCTTTGTAACTTATTACTTCAGGATCATAAGTAATTTCAACGGCTTCATAATGACCTTCATGATTACCCTTGTATGTCGGGTTTTTAAGTGTGCCACCGGTAAAGCCAGACACCACATTTGTCACACCTTTCAGCTTTTCGAAGTCTGATTCCATACACCAGAAACAACCTCCGGCAAGAATCGTTTTATCAGCGGCCACACTCGATACGCCAGTCAGTAATCCTACAAACAAAAAATACACCCATATCTTTTTCATCGTCATGTCCACCCGAAAACAAATAGGTTTGATCAACCACTACCCGCTTCAACTCTCTTCAACATTCCCATACGCCATCAACCGCTCATAGCGACTGTCCAGCAATTCATCCAGTGACATACTTTCCAGTACATCCAGGTTTTCACACAAGACATTTTTAAGATTCAACGCCACTGCATCTATATCCCGATGTGCTCCACCCAACGGTTCAGCAACAATCTGGTCAATCAGACCCAGCTCTTTGAGTCGTCCGGAAGTGATGCCCATAGCTACAGCGGCATCAGCTGCCTTTTCGGCACTCTTCCACAAAATAGTGGAACAGCCTTCGGGAGAAATCACTGAATACGTGCCATATTGCATCATCAGTACACGATCACCCACACCAATGGCCAATGCACCTCCAGAGCCACCTTCGCCGATGACGGTGCAGATGATCGGAGTTTTGAGTTGCGACATGACAAACAGGTTACGCGCAATAGCTTCACTCTGACCACGTTCTTCGGCATCGATACCGGGATAGGCACCGGGGGTATCAATGAAAGTCAGGATGGGCATTTTAAATCGCTCAGCCATTTCCATCAGACGCAGTGCTTTGCGATACCCTTCAGGGCGTGGCATGGCAAAGTTGCGTTTGAGTTTTTCGGTGGTATCCCGCCCTTTTTGCTGCCCGATAACCATCACTGGTTTGCCGTCCAGTCGTGCGACACCACCAACGATGGCCCGGTCATCGGCAAAAGCACGATCACCGTGTAATTCCTGAAAATCAGTGAAGATGCGTTCGATGTAATCCAGCGTATAGGGGCGTTGGGGATGGCGCGACATCTGCGACACCTGCCAAGCGTTCAGGTTGGAAAAAATGCTTTCGGTAAGCTCACGGCTTTTGCCTTGCAGGCGGCTGATTTCTTCCGAGATATTGATTTCGGCATCGGAGCCCACGTAGCGTAGCTCTTCGATTTTGGCTTCAAGCTCGGCAATGGGTTGTTCAAATTCTAAAAAATTCAGGTTCATAGGAATTCAGGATTTAAAGAAGAAAGATAAAAGTGACTCACATACTACCCCTTTCTCTTTTCTCTTGTCTCTTTATCTCTGCAATTTAATATTCCACCTTCACTTGCTCCCGCCCAACCAGTTCGTCCAGTCGCCGCATCAGTTCATCGGTGGGTCGTACACGCCAGTTTGCACCCAGTTGAATCTGCGCAGAAGCACCCGCCTGCTGGTAGTCCACCCGTATCGGGCAGTGCCCCTGACGAAAAGGGTCAAGCACATCGCTCAGACCACGAATGAAGCCGTTGCCTGCTTTTTGCTGGTCCACTGTCAGCACCAACTGACGCGCAAAAGCCTCACGGGCATGATCAATGTCGTAAATTTTGTTGGCGCTCATTTTCAAACCGCCGGTGTAGTCGTCCAGGCTGACCTCACCTTCCACCACCAACAGACGATCTTTGGCGATGAGATCACGGTGCTGATTGTAGGCTTCGGAGAATACCGCCAGTTCCAAGCGGCCGGTGCGGTCATCCAGGGTAATAAAAGCAATACGATCACCCCGTTTGGTGTTCATGGTACGCATGGCGACCACCAACCCGGCAACGGTGATATTTTGATCACTTTTGGGATTAAGCTCGACGATGCGCTTGGAAACAATCTGGTTGATTTCGTGTTCATAACGGTCGATGGGGTGACCGGTGAGGTATAAGCCCAGGGTTTCTTTCTCGCCAGTAAGCCGGATTTCATCGTCCCAGTCTTTGGCAACAATAAATTGCCTGGTTTCTTCTTCTGCTGACTCCCCCGGTAAGGAATGGGCGACACCAAACATGTCGTTTTGTCCACTGGCGAGGTTTTTGTGGTGCTGATCCGCGCGCTGCACGGCGGATTCCAGCGTGGCCATGAGTGTGGCACGATTGGGTCCAAGGTCATCCATTGCACCCGCCCGAATCAGTCCTTCCAGGGTGCGTTTATTGGCTTTTTTCAGGTCAATACGCTGGCAAAAATCGAACAGGTCAAGGAACGGGCCGTCCTGCTGGCGGCTGTTAATAATACCTTCAATGGCCCCCTCACCAACACCTTTAATGGCACCCAGCCCGTAAAAAATACCCCGATCATCTTTAACCGCGAATTTGTAGTCGCAGGCGTTAACGTTGGGGGAGACGACGTCCAATTTCATCTCCCTTGCATCTTCGATGAGGGTGACCACTTTGTCGGTGTTGTCCATGTCTGCGGACATGACCGCCGCCATAAATGCCGCCGGATAGTCTTTAGCCACGCAGTCTGGTACGACACCAGCGCATAGGCGGCCGAATGGGATTTGTTGAAACCGTAACCGGCAAACTTTTCCATCAAATCGAAAATATAGGTGGCAGTCTTTTCTTCCACGCCACGCTCCAGCGCACCTTTGGTAAACAGTTCGCGCTGTTTGGCCATCTCTTCCGGTTTTTTCTTGCCCATGGCACGGCGCAGCATGTCAGCACCACCAAGGGTGTAACCGGCCAGCACCTGGGCAATCTGCATCACCTGTTCCTGATAAAGAATGACGCCGTAGGTCGGCTCAAGAATGGATTTGATGTCCGGGTGCGGGTACTGTGCCGCCTTTTTTTTGTGCTTGACGTTGATGAAGTCATCCACCATGCCTGAGCCCAGCGGACCCGGCCGGAACAATGCTACCAGTGCGACAATTTCCTCGAAGGCATCCGGTTGCAGGCGTTTGATAAGGTCTTTCATGCCGCGTGATTCCAGCTGAAACACGGCAGTGGTATTACAGGCCTTGAGCAATGTGTAGGTGGGTGCATCGTCCAACGGGATAGACTCGATGTCTGGGCGCGCATCCTTGCCCAGCTGACCTTCGATATTGTCCAGCGCCCAGTCGATGATCGTCAGGGTACGCAGACCCAAAAAGTCGAATTTGACCAGTCCCACCGCTTCAACGTCGTCTTTGTCGAACTGGCTGACGACATTCTCTCCACCCTCTTCGCAATACAACGGGCAAAAGTCAGTCAATTTAGTGGGGGCGATGACCACCCCTCCCGCATGCTTACCGGCGTTGCGTTTAAGGCCTTCCAGCGACTTCGCCATGTCGATCAGTGCGGTGACATCTTCGTCCTGCTCATAGAGTTCGCGCAGGGGTTCTTCTTGCTCCATGGCCTGTTCGAGGGTAATGCCCACCTCGAAGGGAATCATTTTGGAAATGCGATCCACAAAGCCATAGGGATGGCCGAACACACGGCCGACATCGCGCACCACAGCCTTGGCAGCCATGGAACCGTAGGTAATAATTTGCGAGACTTTTTCGCGGCCATAGTGCTGAGCCACGTAATCGATGACACGATCCCGGCCTTCCATGCAAAAATCCACATCGAAATCCGGCATAGACACACGTTCAGGATTCAAAAACCGTTCAAACAGCAGTTCGTACTTCAGCGGGTCGAGATCAGTGATGGTGAGCACATAAGCCACCAGCGAACCTGCGCCGGACCCACGCCCCGGACCCACCGGAATACTGTTATTTTTGGCCCATCGAATAAAATCGGCAACGATCAAAAAGTAACCCGGAAACCCCATCTCAATGATGACACCCAGCTCGGTTTCCAAGCGCTCATCATAAGGTTTGCGCATCGCCGCAAAATTCGGCGCATCGCGGTCGAACAGCTTGTCGAGTCGTGCCTCCAGTCCCTTTTTTGATTCCTGACGAAAATACTCTGCCTCAGTAAGACCATCAGGAATGGGAAAATCGGGCAAAAAGTTTTCACCCAGCGTTAGCTCAACATTGCAGCGTTTAGCGATCTCGACCGTGTTTTCCAGCGCCTCGGGAATATCGCTGAACAATTCGAGCATTTCCTCTGGCGAGCGCAGATATTGTTGTTCGGAATAATTTTTAGGGCGACGCGGGTCATCCAGCGTGCGGCCATCGTGGATGCAAACTCGGGCCTCGTGGGCCTCGAAATCCTCGGCTTGCAAAAAGCGCACGTCATTGGTGGCGACTACCGGCAGATCCGCCGATTGTGCCAGAGCCACAGCGACATGCAG
>QIGJ01000337.1 GCA_003229995.1 Gammaproteobacteria bacterium
TGAAAACGTCCGCGTTGAGCAGCCTTGTTATAATCCGTTTCTCTCATCTTCCTTGTGATGCCACATTCTTAAAATATTAATCATTTTATCAAGAATCAGATATCGAATTATATAATTTCCGAGAATTAAATCTCTCATTATTTCTGGATCTGGTGCACTACTTACCTCTACCCCTATGTACGGAAATTTTTTTAATTTACTAATACCATCTATAATTGAATTAGCAATTCGTTTAGCCGCATCTGGATTTTTAGTTTCGATGAAACCTCTTAATCGTGAAAGATCTTCGATTGACTCGGGTGTAAAGACGATTTTCATATTTTTGGTGGATTTTTTTCGTTTTTAGAACCCCAGCTTTTAAGCCAATCCATAACTTCTACTTCTTGAATCACTTGATTATTTTTTACTGATTCCAAGGCTATTAGAGTTTCAGTCCATCGTTTATCTTCGATAGCACGACTTTCAATAAACTCCCTAATTGCCTGATTAATCAGGTAATTCCTACTTCTATCTAGTTTTTTAGACAGCATTTCAAGCGGTTTTTCTACTTCAGGTTGAAGTCGTATACTCGTCACAGCCATAATGTAAATCCTCCAAAAAATCACAATGTAATACATTATAGTACATAATGATAATTAAGGAAGTTTTGAATCTCTTCGGGTTCTATTCCCCGCCCCTTGGGGCGTAAAATGATAAATGCTCGAATATATCTATCAAAGCCAGGTCACAAAAAAGGGGTCAAGTATCATATTGATGATTAGTTCATAGTCAGTTATCCTTTCTGTCATATCTAGACCGCTCAGCATTGAAACTTCTTGTTATGCTCATCCCTGAGTATGACAGCCATGGTAAACCTGATTTTTTTCTTATTATTTTGATGTGATCAGACGGAAGTATAAAACGCCTGTTGATACAACCCAAGGGTATTTATTCAATTTCCATTCTTTAGCAGCAATTCCCGCGAACTCGAAATTAGTTGTTTGATATGGAGTTTATGGCACGGTTTTGATGGGAATTCCTGCAATGCGAGCTTGCCATTCGGCAGGTCCGGTTTGATGTACGGAATTGCCTTGTGTGTCTACGGCCACAGTCACCGGCATGTCTTCCACCACAAATTCATGGATAGCTTCCATGCCCAGTTCTGGGAAGGCGACAATGCGGGATGAGCGAATGGCTTTGGACACCAGATAAGCAGCACCGCCGGTGGCAATGAGATATATCGCACCGTATTTTTTGATGGATTCAATGGCTTCCGGACCGCGTTCGGCTTTGCCCACCATGCCGATCAGGCCGGTTTTTTCCAGAATGGTGTCGGTGAATTTGTCCATACGTGTGGCAGTGGTGGGGCCAGCAGGGCCAACGGCTTCATCGCGTACGGCGTCTACCGGACCAACGTAATAAATAAAGCGGCCGTTGAGGTCAACGCCGTCGGGCAATGCTTCATTGTTGTTGAGTAAGGTCACCAGGCGTTTGTGTGCAGCATCGCGTCCCGTGAGCAGTTTTCCGGAAAGCAACAGAGTTTCCCCAGGCCGCCATTGAGCGATGTCGTTGCGGGTGACTGTGTCCAGATTAACTGGACGTGCCGTTTCTTTTCCGGCAAGGGCGATTTTTGGCCAGTCGGTCAGTTTGGGGGCGGCCAATTGTACTGGGCCGTTGCCGTCTAGCGTGAAATGAATATGTCGGGTGGCAGCGCAGTTGGGGATCATTGCCACAGGTTTGGAGGCTGCGTGGGTGGGGTAATCGCTGACCTTGATGTCCAGCACGGTGGTGAGTCCACCCAGTCCTTGTGCGCCAATGCCCAATGCATTCACTTTTTCAAACAGTTCCAGGCGTAATTTTTCGGCGGTGTTTTGTGCGCCGCGCATACGCAATTCCTGAATATTGATGGGGCTCATCATACCTTCTTTGGCGAGCAGCATGGCTTTTTCCGGGGTGCCGCCAATGCCGAGACTGAGGATACCGGGCGGGCACCATCCAGCACCAAGCCTGGGTACGGTGTCCAGCACCCAATCGACAATGGCGTCGCCGGGGTTGAGCACCGTGAATTTAGCTTTGTTTTCCGAGCCGCCCCCTTTTGCGGCGACAATGATGTCTAGTTTATTGCCAGGTACCAGCTCGGTGTGTACCACAGCAGGTGTGTTGTCACCGGTATTTTTGCGGGCACCGGCGGGATCACTGACCATGGAGGCGCGCAGTGGGTTATCGGTGTCGGTGTAGGCGCGACGCACGCCTTCGTCCACCATTTCCTGCACCGACAATTTGCCTTCCCAGCGTACGTTCATGCCGACTTTGAGAAAGACCACAACGATGCCCGTGTCTTGGCAAATGGGCCGATGGCCCTCGGCGCAGAGGCGTGAATTCACCAGAATCTGTGCGATGGCATCCCGGGCGGCTTGCGATTCCTCATGTTCATAAGCGGCATTGAGTGCCTGAATAAAGTCGGGGGAGTGATAGTAGGAGATATACTGACAGGCGTCGGCAATGCTGGTAATAAAATCGGTTTGACGAATGGCCGACATGATTTTGTCCTTATTTAATGTGAATTAAGCACTTAAAACACCCTCATCCAAAAAACAATGGGTACTTAACGCAAAGAACGCAAAGTTGACTCTTTTTCTTTGCGTCCTCTGCGTCTTTGCGTTAGATCTTAGACGCTATGGTTCTATGGTTCCTAAATGTAAACCAATTAAATGTAAACCAATGATTTTATTGCACGCGCGCTTATTTCTCACAATATAAGCCAGCAAGGCTGTTGACACAACGCGGTGTATCACGCAGACTTACGCGCTTCTTTTCAGGGAGGGGTTCCCGAGTGGCCAAAGGGATCAGACTGTAAATCTGACGGCTCCGCCTTCGGTGGTTCGAATCCACCCCCCTCCACCAACCAAGTGATTTAGCGCGAGTTAGCGGGTCACCGAAGTAGAAAGAAGAGTAGTAACGTACGGGTGTGGTTGCTAGTGGATATTCCCGGAAACTAGTCCCTCGTAACTGATTTCATGCGGGTGTAGTTCAACGGTAGAACTTCAGCCTTCCAAGCTGACTATGTGGGTTCGATTCCCATCACCCGCTCCAGTTGGCAAGCAGGTAGTAATACCAAGTAAGTAGTTGGCAGGTTCCCCTGACGGGGCTGCGACAAGCAGGTTCAGAGCGGCTCATGTAGCTCAGGGGTAGAGCACATCCTTGGTAAGGATGAGGTCCCCGGTTCAAATCCGGGCATGAGCTCCAGTTTTTTTGACGGTGGTGTTATTACGCAGTTTGTTTGGATGCTTAAGCAAGTAGCCAATAGAACAATAGAATAGATAGCTAAACCTTAATTTGGCATAACTTAATTTAGAGGAAGAGGGTCGGTCGATGTCCAAGGAAAAATTTGAACGCAATAAACCGCATGTCAACGTTGGCACCATAGGCCACGTTGATCACGGCAAAACCACGCTGACAGCAGC
>QIGJ01000299.1 GCA_003229995.1 Gammaproteobacteria bacterium
TATTGCCGACGGCACCGCCTTTTTTCCCCGAAGATCAAGTAACCGATCGTAGCGAGCGTTTTATGGCGTCCGAATTTGTGCGCGAAAAACTGGTGCGGTCGTTATCGCAGGAACTGCCATATTCCACGACGGTGCAAATCGAGAAGTTTTCAGTGGAAAATAATGTCCGTCACATTCATGCCATTATTTGGGTGGAGCGTGATGGCCAGAAGGGTATTATCATCGGTAAAAAAGGCCAACAACTCAAACGCATCGGCGAATTGGCGCGCAAGGATATGGAACGCGCTTTCGATGGTAAGGTTTTTTTGCAGCTATGGGTGAAAGTGCGCAGTGGCTGGGCTGATGATGAACGTGCCCTGCGCAGCCTCGGTTATCAGGATGACTAATTTGCGAGTGTCGTTACAGCCCGCCTATGTTTTACACCAGCGAGCCTATCGCGACACCAGTGCCATTCTTGAATTGTTTACTCCTGAACAGGGGCGGGTGGGTGTTATCGCCAAAGGCGTGCGCGGCAACAAACCACGCTGGCGCGGATTGTTGCAAAACTTCCAGCCTTTACTGGTATCGTTCAATCAACGTGGTGAACTGGGGTTGTTAACGGATGCCGAAGCACAAGGTACCGCATTGCGCATCAATCCACATTTAATCGCCAGCGGATTTTATCTGAATGAGATTCTGTTACGTCTGTTACAGCGCCATGATGCACAATTGGAATTGTTTGGTTGGTATGATACCGCCTTACGGGAATTAGCGGCACTGAACGCGGTCGAAGATACACAGATGGAACTGGAAATCATTTTACGTCGTTTTGAAATACGCCTGTTGACGGCTCTGGGATATGGGCTAGTGCTTGATCATGATGTACATAACGCAACACCCGTGCAGGCTGAGCAGGACTATATTTATTTTCTTGAGCAGGGGCCGGTATTGCTTGCTGAAGGCTCTGCGTCGACGCTTGCTAAAGGCTCTGCATCGACAGAAAATAATGAAGCGTATATGGGGATTAAAATATCCGGGCACACGTTATTGGCATTGCAGGAAAATGATTTATCAACAGCCCCCGTCCGCCGCCAGGCAAAACAGTTATTGCGTGCTATGTTGGGGCATTATCTCGGTCCTAAACCCTTACAAAGTCGACAATTGTTACAACAAAGTGCTCGTTTGGCACAGCGTATAAGTAATCATGCATTGTTATTTTAACAACATTTTTTTAACAAAACTGTTTTAACAACATTTCCGCCGAATTTTTTGAGTGAATCAAAGCGCAGCAAAAAGGAGCATAGTGAGCTATGTGATTGGCGCTACAACGCTGAGTTATTCAAAAAAGGTAAGGAAATGTTAGAATAATGATGCATGTTCCTTAACACCATAACCTCCCGAAAAACGGTATGGAGAGATTCTCTTTCATGGCACCGATAAATATAAACGCAAACGCCATATTGCTGGGCGTCAATATCGATCACGTTGCTACACTGCGTCAGGCGCGTGGCACGCGCTACCCTGATCCCATTCAAGCGGCCATCGAAGCCGAGCAGGCCGGTGCCGATGCCATTACCGTGCATCTGCGCGAAGATCGTCGCCACATCCAGGATCGTGACGTGGAGATGCTCACGGATATTTTACAAACACGTATGAATCTGGAAATGGCGGTCACCGAAGAAATGCTGGCTATCGCCAACCGCATTCAGCCTGCCGATTGTTGCCTGGTGCCGGAACGCCGCGAGGAATTGACCACCGAGGGTGGTCTGGATGTGACAGGGCAGCGTGAGCGCATGCGTGAGGCTTGCTCCCGCCTTGCAGAGGCGCAGGTGCGGGTATCGCTGTTTATTGATGCTGATCCACTGCAAATTGACGCTGCGGCTGAAGTAGGTGCTCCTGTCATCGAAATTCACACCGGACATTTTGCCGATGCACAAACACCCGCGCAGCGTGATATCGAACTGGCCAGAATTGTGACGGCGGTGGAGCATGGACTCAGCCTTGGTTTGCAGGTTAATGCCGGTCACGGCCTGCATTACCACAATGTACAGGCCATTGCGGCCATTCCGGGTATTTGTGAACTGAACATCGGGCATGCCGTTATTGCCCGGGCGGTGTTCAGTGGCCTGCAACCGGCGGTGCGTGAAATAAAGCAGCTGATACATGAGGCGCAAAACGTGTGATTTTTGGTATTGGCACCGATATTGTGCGTATCCCGCGTATGGCTGATAATCTGGCGCGCTATGGTGAGCGTTTTGCTGCACGCATTCTTACCCAGGTTGAAATGGCCACTTTTATTGATTCGGCACAGCAGGCATCGTTTTTGGCCAAGCGTTTTGCCGCCAAAGAGGCTGCTGCCAAGGCGCTGGGCACCGGGTTTCGTGATGGACTGAATCTGCACGATATTGGCGTAGACAACGATGCGCTGGGCAAACCGATACTGGTATTTTCTCAGCAGGCGCAACAAATTTTGCAAAAACAAGGTGTTGGCAACAGCCACCTCAGCCTGTCTGATGAAAATGAATATGCCATCGCCTACGTAGTGCTTGAGGCCACTAACGACAAAAAATGTTAACTAATTTGTCGGTCGGACTTGTATTTTTAGCGGACTTGGGTAGAATGCGCTGCCTCGGGTGCGGGGTGGAGCAGTCCGGTAGCTCGTCGGGCTCATAACCCGAAGGTCAGTTCAAATCCTGTCCCCGCTACCAACACTATCTTGGAAGGCTTTAGCTTGAAAGGCTTTGGATTTATTTCATTAGCTGGTAATAGCTGAAGCCGCTCAAGTATTCTCGGGTTTTTCATATCTCTATTATCCATTGCGATATTTAGTATTCCTGCTAGATCACCATATAGATCAATCGATAGACCATTCTCGCTTGTCTTGGGCGTTAAGGTGATTTTGTCGATCAAGGTTCTCAAATGTATTGAGCTTCTGCTTTTGAGCCATCCTGATTTAATAATTCCCGTAAATTTTCTACAGCTTTGTAATAACGATTAGCCATGCTCGGATGAATTAGCGGTTTTTGAGCAGGAGCTTTCAAGCGGAAGAGAGGCTCAGGTCTTGCCTTTTGCCTTCTTAACAATACGGCTAATCCTCGCGTAGTGTCATCCAAAATAGTCTCCAATCTCTTTTTGCGTATAACCACTACTCGGTGGATTCCCACGCGGAGCATGGGAGCCAGAATGATCCATTCCAAAATTTAGTGCTTAATTCGCATTTCACCCTTAGATAATCAACTTTTCCACATTTTTCTGGTGGCTTTTTTCATATAAACCAAAGGTTAATATTATTAGACTGGGATCAGTCCATGCATTCCACCTCTAAAATCATTGACTGTGATAGACAGAGAGTATTTTGGCAATCTCGTGATACAACTGGAGAAAAATCATGTTAGAACCAAGATTGATCGCCCCTTCCTTCCGCATACCAGAAAACCGTATTAGATTTGAAGACCGTCTTCGCCCAGA
>QIGJ01000173.1 GCA_003229995.1 Gammaproteobacteria bacterium
TCAGAACAGGCCAACAATTCTCCGGCAACCTGCCACTGGTAGACTTGTGTATATGGCTCAAACTCTTCGTCCGGGACAATACCCAAAGGCGCAGCATTGGATTCAAAACGATGCACAATGTTGCGCTGTTCATCAACAAACAAAGCCTCGGGGCCACCCCCATTCCAGACTTCAATCAACTGATTGCGTACATCCACCATAATCAGCGTGGCGGCAACAAAGCGGTCACGCGGCACCAATACCCGCAGCTGGCTGTTCATGGAGCTAACGATGCGACTCAGCGAATAGTCTCGGCTGGTCATGTGATAAAAGGTTTGCGATACCGGTATTTGCATCATTGCGGCCAGCAATCCATGGCCGGTGGCATCAGCCACCATCACGTAAAAACGGTCATCACCACCGCGACACGCGGCCACTAGGTCACCGCTCATGTGTTCCGCAGGTAACAACCAGCTGTCCAGTAATTCATCCGACATTTTACCCGCGCGGGTCATACGCTCCATAAGCGCATTACCAAGGTATTTTTCCTCTTCTGCGGCAGCACGGTATTTTTCCAATTCGGTGGCTTGCACGTTCAGCGAATCACTCATCTCGACGATACGCTGCATGGCGTTGATTTTGGCTTCAAAAATACGCATATTGACAGGCTTCGTGAGGTAATCGTCGCCGCCTGCATCCAAACCAGCCACCTGATCTTCAACCGCAACCTTGGCGCTCATAAAAATAATCGGAATCCATTTTTCACCACTGCGTTGACGAATTTCACGGGTGGCTTCATAACCATCCATCACTGGCATCATCACGTCCATCAAAATCAAGTCCGGCTGTTCACTTTCAAAACGTTCAATGGCTTCCTGTCCATTGGTCGCGGTGATCATTTCATGGCCTTTTCTGCTGAAAAAACGCGCCAGCAAATTGAGATTCATTTCCGTATCATCCACCGCAAGAATTTTTAGTGCTTTTTCACTCACCGCTTTTTCCACCTTTACAATACAGAGATCCCGTATACTGTGCCGACTGACACACACATCAAAGCACCGCAACACCTGTCGGCACAGCCATCAAAAAACTGAAACCATTCACAGAATGGCCGCTATTTTTAGCGGTAATACCATCATTCACAAATGACATTCATCACGCCCTCTGCTATTTAAAGAACACACTAAAAAATACTGTAAAAACCTGAAACGTGCCCTCACCCACCTTTTCCAACACTGAAACCAGCACTCTGCTAAGCCTCACCAGCAAGCGAGCGTGGCGACCACTGCGTTTCCTGAATCTCTACCGCATTACCCTGGCAGCATTGTTTGTCACCGCCATTTTTTTTAGCGATAACCTGCCGGTATTAGGCAGTCACAATGCCAACCTATTTCAGGCAATTAGTTTCATTTATCTGGGTATCGCGCTGATCACCAGTTTTGTCATCCATTTTCGCTGGTCGAACTTTCGCTGGCTCACTTACAGTCTGGTGATATTGGACATTCTCGCACTGACGTTGATTATGCGTGCCAGTGGCGGCATCGAAACCGGTCTGGGCATGTTGCTGATCGTCGCCATTGCGGGTAACAGCCTGTTACTCTCCAGTCGGGCAGCCAATTTATTTGCTGCCATTGCCGCCATTGCTGTTCTCGTCGAACAGGTTTTTGCGCAACAAAGTTCCGAATTAACCGCCAATTTTACCCAGGCCGGTATTTTGGGTGCCACCTTGTTTGCCACCGCCTTTCTCGCCCATGTACTGTCCAGGCGGGTACGCGAAAGTGAAGCCCTCGCTGCGCAACGTGGCGTGGATTTGGCCAATCTGGCACAGCTCAACCAGCATGTGTTGCAACGCATGCAATCCGGCATTGTGGTCGTCGATGCTGACCAGCACATACGCCTGATGAATGAGTCCGCCTGGTACATGCTGGGCCTACCGTCACTGGGCAATACCCAAAACAAAAATCTCAAACTAATCTCCCCGGAACTCGCTGAACAACTGATCGACTGGCGTCGTGGCGGCCTCTCTGAACCTCGCATGTTCCGCCCCGGTGGCGGTAATGTGGAATTACTGCCAAACATGACCGCTTTGGGCAGCGAAGCACGCGCAGGCACACTGATTTTTCTCGAAGACACCGCACGCATGGCACAACAGGCCCAACAACTGAAGCTGGCCTCACTGGGTCGGCTCACCGCCAGCATCGCCCACGAAATCCGTAATCCACTGGGTGCCATCAGCCATGCTGAACAACTGCTGGCCGAAGGCGGTAGCAACAACGCCTCCGACAAACGCCTGCTGGAAATCATCCACACCAACACCGCGCGCGTGAACGACATTATCGAAAATGTGTTACAGCTAAATCGACGCGACCGCTCCATGCCCGAAAATCTGCCATTGAAAGACTGGCTGGAAAATTTCCTTCTGGAATTTGTTCAAAGCCAAGGTTGCGATCAAGCCGACATCAGCCTGTACATCTCACCCCACAACACTACCGTATACATGGATGCCACCCAGCTACATCAGATACTGTGGAATCTGTGCCAGAATGGCCTGCGCCATAGTCAGAATTATCCAGGACAACCCAAACTGGAACTACATGGTGGTATCGAAGATAACTCACATAGCCCCTTTCTGGACGTCATCGATCACGGGCCAGG
>QIGJ01000295.1 GCA_003229995.1 Gammaproteobacteria bacterium
ATGGTGATCAGATATGGCACAGCACGGGTGTCGCCGATGGCCGCCAGGGCGTCCACGGCACGTTCCCGCACCCACCAGTCTTCATCGCGCAGTGCCTCGATGAGCCGATCCACCGCGCGGGGATCTTTGCTGGTATTGAGGATTTCCACAGCGGTGCGACGCAAAAACTCGTCTTTGTCGGTAATCAACGCCAGCACGGCATCAAACACTTTGGGGCCGCCGATAGCGCCCAGTGCGTCGGCGGCGCGTACTTTCACCCACCAGTCCACATCGCGCAGGGCATTGAGCAGGTCTTTTACCGCATTTTGATACGGCGGCACGGCGCACGTATTCGGATTCGTCCTGCAATACGGAAATCAGGTGTTTGACCGTGTAGGGTGAGCGAATTTTGGCCAGGGCCTCGATGGCTGCCGATTGCACGGTGAGGTCGCTATCGCTCAACAAGGCGCAGATATCGCCGACATTTTCTTTGGCATGGAGTTTAGCTGGAGTGCAGCTTGTCGCACGGCCTTGTTGGGATCACTCAGTGCCGTGACCAGTCCCTCGCGGCTGGGTGCCGTGTCAAAGCGGGATAACAATCGAAGAAGATGTGCGCGCACCAATGGCTGATTGCTGTCGAGCCGTTGGCTGATATCAGGCACCAGTGCTTCGTTGGCGATGCTGTTTAGCAGACGATATAAAATGGGCCGTACCTTGCTGTCTACCTGGTCCAGCAGGCCCAGTAACAGGTTGGCATTGATGCGTTCGACGTGGGCCGTGAGCACTTTTCCCAGCGCGGTTTTGGACACTTCCTCGCCGTTTACGGGCTGGCTGAAGTAGGGAAATAATTCGTTGGGGTTAAAATCCTGGGCACGCTTGAGCACACGGGTCACACCATCGATGATGCGCTGGTCGCCGTGGGCGAGACCGGCCAGAAACAGTGGCAGGCTGTTGTTGCGTACAAAACCCACTAATAACTGTTCCAGCGTGGCGGTGTGCTGGGGGCTTTCCAGCGCTTCGATAAGTTTGGGAATCGCGGGCTCGCCAATCTGTTTGAGTTTGTAGAGGGCACGCTTGCCTTCTGCCGTGGCTCCGGCATCCTCGGCGAGGAGGGCGGCAATGGCGCGACCGGTTTTGAAGCCGGACAGCAGGCTCATGGGCAACTCCATGGGCTACTACGGGTAAGTGAGGCAGTGAAAGGCAGGAAAGGCAAGATGAAAACCACGGGAAAGATTTAGTGCTTCGTCCAGGTTATATTGGCGGGTTCTATTAGTGGGTTATGTTCTGCGACGGCATGGTCGTGTTTGACAAGGGAGTGGCCATTGTCAGCGCACGGCGTCTCGTCACAAAACATGAGAGGCCAGATAAACCCGACCCTATAATATGCTGGATGCACTAGCCAGCTCCCTGGGTTTCAGTATGAGCGGCACCAATGTCATTGACATGAACGTGATTG
This sequence comes from Gammaproteobacteria bacterium, assembly GCA_003229995.1. GTDB lineage: Bacteria > Pseudomonadota > Gammaproteobacteria > SZUA-152 > SZUA-152 > SZUA-152. The sequence goes on from QIGJ01000295.1 coordinate 1,436, forward strand.
ATGTACGATTTGTTAATGAGATAAATCAGCCTGTCTTCCATATGCACCTTGATGAAAGCCTCGTCATTACGATTCAGATAATCCAGCAAGCGGGCATGATTAGGTGGTAGGGATTCACGAATGTTGCCGTCAATGTACGAGCCATCCATTAACTGCAAGTGGCAATGCATGGGGGAATTTGTACTCTCGTTGTTGATGGCGTCATCATCTTCTATTGCGTCATATTCGATACGAATCACTGATTTTATGTTGTAGAATCGCAGTTCAGCAGGCTCGTCGCGATTAAAGACCAGAAAACGCTCGCAGGCGTTCAGTACCTCTAGCGGTTGTTCGCTGCCAGCATGGTTCGGGCTTTGTGTGCGCAAATAAATGGAACCGACAACGCGACCTTCCGGGTGTACCCATAAGATGACGGGGCGGAGTTTTTTAGGTACTTTCAGAGTATTGTTATCCACAGTTTGCCCTTTGTGTTAACACAGGTCTACATTTACACGTTTAAATATGTCAACCTGTACCCGTAGCGATTGAGATTTAGGTGTTCAGTGTGTGTCCTGTTCATTTCATGGCGCCAACAGTAGGCGCTTTTAGGCGAGGCGAAATGACGAATAATAGCCGGTCTATACCCATAGCGCTTGTGTAAAAATACCCGTTTATCATCTGTTTTTCGCCCCTGCCCAATATAACGACCGAAATACACGAAACATATAGCGGCTATTGTCAGCAGCTATTGCGTCTGTGGGACAGGCTGGTTACCTTCTGACAATATATCATCCAAAGACGAGTCAACATGAGCGACGAGCAAGTTCAACAATCGGCAGCAGCTTATCTGGAAGTCCTTAACGGGCCTTTGGTGGGTATCCGTTTTCCGTTAGGGACAGAGACTATCATCGGTCGTGATGATGAAGATGTGCCGTTGCAAGAAGGGGGGATTGATCTGGCCGATACCCGGGTCAGCCGCAGACATGCGCGTATTTACACTCAACGTGGGCGGTATTATCTGGAAGATTGTCAGTCCACTAACGGTACTTTCCTCAACACCTTTCGTTTACAGCCAGACTCGCCATGTGTATTGCGTGAAGGCAGTAATGTGCAGGTGGGAGGGGTACACATGCGTTTTCGGCCAGCACTGACTTCGGCAGAGCCACCATCCAGTGACAATAATACCAGCGCACCCTGGGCGTCTGAAATTGGCGTGAATGAAGAAGTGTTTGATTTGTCGTTCACGGCCAATCCGGACGCGAGTGCATCACATTCCGACATCTCTATGTTGTTTTGCCCGGTTGATTTGCCAGAGCCGGAAATCGGTGTGGTGTTGGATGCCCCGGCAGTGGTGGATGCCTTGCGGGGGGTGGTGACGGATGGTGAAAAAACGTCAAAGAGTGACAGCCTACGCCGTTTGCAGGCCATGGCACAGGTCAGTATCGGCCTTGGTGGGGAGCATGACAGAGAGTCGTTGTTCGCTAAAATCATGGATTTTATTTTTGTCATTTTCCCGACCGCTGAGCGCGCCTTTGTGGTACTGCGTGATAAAGAATCCCGGGAATTCAAACCCGCTGCGGCTTCCACGCGTGAACCATCCAAGGAAGGAGAAGTGCTGGCACTCTCCGAAGCCATTGTTAATGAAGTGGTGAGCCAGCGGCGCAGTATTTTGTCGAACGATGCCGCAGATGAAGTCTATCCAGCGTTTGAGTATTCGCAGTATGATGTGTGCACCGTTGTTGGTGGACGACGAGGTCATGGGCCTGATTCAGATTGATACCCACAGAAAAACACATTCTTTTTGCAAAGAGGATTTGCAGATTCTCACGGGCATTGCTGTGCAGGTGGCCATTGCGCTGAAAAATT
>QIGJ01000035.1 GCA_003229995.1 Gammaproteobacteria bacterium
CGCATAATGCACAGGCCAACGATCACTTCCCGCGCATGCTCGCGCAGCAGCATTTCGTCACAGGTAATGTAGGGTTCACATTCAGCGCCGTTGAGGATCAGTGTGTCCACCACCTGATTGGCGGGATTGAGCTTGATATGCGCAGGAAAACCCGCGCCGCCCATGCCGACGATACCGGCATCACGAATATGCTCACGTATTTTTTCGGGCGGCAGCTCATGGTAGTGGGCAACGGGGTGCTTGTCGGTGTACCAGCGTTCATCACCATCGGTGTCGATGATAATGCAGGGTGCATCCAGATGCGAAGGGTGCGAGACAGGATGTTTCGTAATGGCCACCACGGTGCCGGAGCTGGAGGCATGTACCGGTGCACTGATGGCGCTGTCTGGGCGCGCGATCAACTGGCCTTTTAATACTTTGTCACCCACAGCGACGATGGCCTCGGCGGGTGCCCCGATGTGTTGCTGCAAAGGTAATATCAATTGTTTGGGCAGATGCGCAGCTTGCACGGGCTGTGTCATGGCCTCTTTTTTGTGTTCCTTGAGCTGAACACCGCCGTGGAATTGAAACAGACGTTGCATCAGGCTGTTTTCTCCTGTTTTTGGGTCTCTTCCGGGAATGACCATTTCCAGTTATTGCTGTTGGTACTGACGGGTACCATCTCGATGCAATCGACCGGGCAAGGTGGCAGGCACAGATCGCAGCCGGTACATTCGGAGGCAATGATTGTGTGCATTTGTTTGGCCGCACCGAGAATGGCGTCCACCGGACAGGCCTGAATGCACAGGGTGCAGCCGATGCAAATTTTTTCATCGATAATGGCGACCGTCTTGACACTTTCTTCGACGCCGTTTTCTGCATTCAATGGTTTGGGATCACGTCCCAGTAAATCGGCCAGTGCGATGATGGTGGTTTCTCCACCGGGCGGACACTGGTTAATGTCTGCCTCGCCGTTGGCAATGGCCTGCGCATAGGGGCGACAACCGGGATAGGTACATTGGCCACATTGGGTTTGTGGTAGCAGTGCATCGACCTTGTCTACCATGGGGTCGCCCTTGACCTTGAAGCGGATTGCGGCATAGCCCAGCAGCAGCCCGAACACGGCTGCCAGGACACTCAGAGCGATGATGGCGGATAACATGATTTATTTAATTCAGGACTTACAATTCTGTTTCATTAATGTCTGCGAGTTTCATCAGGCTTCCTTGTAATCCGATTTTCAAGGGCTTGTTGCTGTGTACTGGAACCGATATGCGAGCAGCAACACCCGTTTTTACATAAATATGATGGCTGCCGTTGATTCGCTTTAAGTTCCAGTCTTTTCTTTCAAGCAATCGGCAAAATTTTTTGCCACTGATTGTCTTCACACTGCAATCTCCATGACCTTGTCTTTTTCAGATATCACAATATCGTGCAGATCGACGGAAAGGCAGCCTTCAACAGCTTCATAAATGTTGCCCAGCAACTCGTCAAAGGATTCACCTTGTGCCACGCACCCGGGTATTGCAGGTACCTCGGCCCAATAACCCCCTTCATTTGCTTCATGTATGACGACTTTTAATTTCATCATTATTCTCCTTTCCAAACTGTGATTGCACAGAATATCGATTAATCAGTAAATTCAATTGATCAGCTCAGGCTAACCCTTTACCAAGCCAGAAAAACCCATAAAAGCCATGGACATCAATCCGGCAGTAATTAACGCAATGGCTGCACCGCGAAAGGCTTCGGGTACGTCAGCCACGTTGATGCGTTCGCGCATCGCGGCAAACAAAATCAATACCAGCGAAAAGCCCACAGAAGCACCAAAGCCATAAACAGCGGATTGTAAAAAACCATGCTGTTGTTGCACGTTCAACAATGCAACACCTAATACCGCACAGTTGGTGGTAATCAGCGGTAAAAAGATTCCCAATACCTGATACAGCAACGGGCTGGTTTTGTGTACGACCATCTCGGTGAATTGTACGACTACGGCGATGACCAGGATGAAAGTAATGGTGCGCAGGTATTCCAGCCCCAGTGGTGCCAGCAAATATTCGTTGACCAGATAGCTGGCGACCGAAGAAAGCGTCAGTACAAAGGTGGTGGCCAGTGCCATGCCAGTGGCGGTTTCCAGCTTGCGCGATACGCCCATAAAGGGACACAGCCCGAGAAATTTGACCAATACAAAGTTATTGACCAGCACGGTGCTGACGAGAATGAGGGCGTATTCGGTCATGGGTTTTGGGAAATGGCCTGTAACATATTGGTAAGAACTATCGAGTTCCCTGTGATACGTGCGGTTAATCGGGTCGTTATAATGACGAGCAAATTTACACCACCCTCTATGCGGACAAAAAGACTGTTAGGTAATAACGATAGATAACCGCAGTATATCGCTTTTCGTGAGTGTGGTGCTAAACCTCAAAAGAGTCATTGTGTTGAGGTTTGTGTGGGTATTTTTTGTGGGTTTGCAGTGTTCGGGATTCATGTTACCTGTCTTGTTTTTTTGCAGGTTTGGTAGGCTGTTCTGCCGCCAAGGTCTTTTGCGCATCGGCCAGCACCGCATCGATTTTGTCTTGCTCGACGCGGGTCATTAATGGTTTGAATTTTTTGATGACGTGATCCGTCAGCGGTTCG
>QIGJ01000372.1 GCA_003229995.1 Gammaproteobacteria bacterium
ACGGTATATTGCAGCTCAAACGCGACGTTCGCTTATTCACATCCTCAAATGCCTGTAAATAGGACAGATGGATCAGTAAGAAGAAGCTTTGCTCGAAAGGGTCTTCGATTTTCCTGGCCTTGAATAAAGTCAACTCGAACAGCTCTTTTAAAACATGGGGATTGCCCAGCGGTTTATAAGTGGACTTGCCAATATTCACCTCAATCGTGCGAATGTTGCCGCATGCCTCAGGATTAGCCAGCAAGTCCTGGGAAAGCAGATGATGAAGATTACGGATGGTTAATCTATTCAGTTCGATGTCTTGCGCGTTTTCAATCAGGAACAAGATCGCTTCCTTGTGGTTCATAATCATTACGGTTTCTTCGTGAACCTTGCCTTCTGCCGAAATGCCTTCTTCCACCAGTTTTTGCGTATCAAGCCTGGAATAGGTGTTCCCCTCCAATCGGCTGGAGTTATAGGACAGATCGATCAAAAGCCGCTGGCAGATTTGCCGTGCGTAAGTTCCCTCCGTTAAGTTCTTATCAAAACGCTTACCCTCTTGAAACAGGCTTTTCCGCATGTCTGTAGAGACATAAGTGGTTTTATTGGGGGCATAATTGTCTAAAAATTCCCGTTTATAGGTCATTTTTTCTCGGGCATAGGGGGGGATTTCCAGAAATTTAAGGGCATCTTGGCTTTTTGGGCTAAAAATTTCGTGTGTTTTGTCCTTTTTGTGTCCTTTATCTGTCTCTATTAATATTTTGGCGGGATAGTATTTTGTGGCTTTCTTCTCGCCTGTTTTCATTATGCGACTTTCATCGATAAGGCTTGAAAGCCTTCGTTGTAAGGTTTTGCTATTTATAGAAAAGCTAAGGATTTTAGCAATTTTTCCACGCGGGAGTCCTTTTGGATTGCTTTCCAAAAGTGTTGCGATTTCATTCATCTGTTTTTGAACATCGTGTACCATAAAAGTCTCTTTTTTGTTTCTTAATCTAAGGTAATCCATTTTAGAGACACAATCAATCCGTTTTTAGGACAATTATTACATTTAAGGGACATTAAATTTCCGACTCAAAACCACGATCCGGATTTCGGTCTCGCTTGGCTTTGGGAGTTCTCATTGGTTTTTCTGATGCTTTCCGAAATTCGTCCTACAATTTTGAGGGTTTGTCAGATTTTATAGTCTGGTATTCCTGAATATTTTGGCAAAGCTGTTCGATTGCCAGCTCATGGCGATGCTGCTCACTTTTTTGTCGCAGACCGAGTTGCTGGCGTTGTTCGATATGCTTGAAAACTAGTTCATTTTTATTCTTTGCGGTTGCGCTGCATGGCCAATTTGTCCGTGCATTGGTTTCGGCTTCAGTTTGTTCATATACTCGTGGCGATTGAGATTTAGGTGTCACCGCACGTCCTCTTTGCTGTGTTGTTGTCCTCGCAATAGAACGATTATTACTCGTCATTTCGTGCACGTTCCTAAATAGGACGCACATTGACACCTAAATCCCAAACGCTACAGGTAAGGGAGGGTTTGAGGATTGCCGAAGCGATGACTTCCTATCAAGGCCGTCCCCGGCCTCTCGTTTGTTGGAAGCCTATTCTTCTTGTTCTATAAAAAGTTACCCGCAATATTGCGGGTAACTTTGTCAGTATTATTGAACGCCTGCACGCTGTAGATAATCATCAAGGGGTTCCAGATCAGGCTGCCCGGGTGATTGCGCAATTTCACCTTTATCCGTCAAACGCTCCGGTAGCGAACGGGATAATTTCTGTGCTTCGCTCTCCAGCGCTGCCCTGTCGTTACTGAACTTTGGATATGCGCAACGTCCGACACGTACCATTGTGGCATTGCCCCAACCAATGATATTGCCAAACTTGCCATCTTCACGCCATTCAGTCCAATCTTTGAATGCCATGCCACCCCGTACACGCTTGGGAACATCATGGGTTGTGTGTACCAGTGTCATGTGATCATGTCCTACATCTTTGGCATAATCACCGGTCATTTTGACTTCGTCGCCTTCCTGATAATAACGACCGTTCCAGTCAGGGAAGCTGGTTGAATACCAGACTCCTTGAATACTGGTGCCCACTACAGAATATGGCAGGAAACAGATTTCCTGTGTTGCCCATTGGGTATGGGTACTGGTGGAATCAAAATAACCAGTAATGTGCCATTTATTACCACCATCAAACACATTGGGTTTAGGTGGGTTAGCCAGAGCAGTACCGCTAAGTAATAAACTGCTAATAGCAACCAGTGTTACATGTTTCTTTATGATATTCATTTTAATTCTCCTGAATAAAAGATGACTGCAAATATTTTTGTTTTTGCAGACGGCGGAAATCCCTGCCGCAAATGCATACTAGTGCATGTGATATCCAGTTAGCTTGGTAATATTGCATTCTTCTAACGTAAATTAAGGAACTGAAAAAGTGATAAAGATTTACTTAAAGTTAGGGAACCCAAAAAATGCCGAAATTTTTCTTGGCGTGCGCACTCAATTCAGCCGCACTTAACAAGGGGGTATACAATAAGTTACCGAACGTAGTGCCGTATCCTCTAAATTCACTCCACTTTCAAGTAGGCTTATCGAGGACAGAGGGTCACAAACGTAGGGGGCGAACTTAAAGGATTCGTTTGGTATTGCATTCACTGTTTTAAAGAGGGCATGTCTGTAACCAGGGTTCAAATTATGTTTTCAAGCACTCAACAAGCCATGTACCTATGTCGATAATTTCTTCGTTGCACACGTTGTGTTCCATGTCATAGTTTTCCCAGCGAATGTCGTAATTTAGTGCTTTCAGTAATGCGCAGGATTTTTTTCCATATTCATACTTTACGACGGGATCTCGGTGTCCATGTGCCATAAAAATCGAAGTAGCCTGATTTTCTGTACCGCGTTCATTGTGGGTTGTTTTATGTAATGGTAAATAGGTAGATAGAGCGCCGATGCCAGCAAGAGTTTGTGTATGGCGCAGGCCTGTGTACAATGCCACGGCTCCTCCCTGTGAAAACCCCATGATGATAATGCGTTGTGTAGGGATGCCGCGCCGGTTTTCATTTTCGATTAACGAGGTAAGTCTTTGTCGGGAAGCGATAAGTCCTGCTTCGTCTTCGTGATCAAAGTCCTCCAGTGAGAAAATATCGTACCAGGCGCGCATGGTGTAACCGCCATTGCAGGTAACGGGTTGTACTGGCGCATGGGGGAAAATAAAGCGAATGTTGAGATCATCAGGCAACGGCAGTTCGGGGACAATGGGGACAAAGTCATTACCATCAGCGCCGAGGCCATGTAACCAGATGACCGATGCCGTGGGTGCAGTACCGGTTTCGATTTCGATGGGTGGATCGATAAGTGCGTTATTCATGCACCGGTTACCAGTTTAACGGTTTCTCCGGATTGTTCGCTCAGGCTTTTGTTGAGCAGGACAAACAGTTCCAGCTCATCCTGTTTCCAGCAGTCTTCATCGGCGTGATAATCAAAATGAAAACCGCCAGCGCGGGCGGCAACCCAAATCTGCTGGGTGGGAGCTTGACGATTAATGATCACCTGTGAGCCATTGTCGCACTCGATGGTCAATATGCCACCAGCAAAATCCCAGTCCAGCTCGGCATCGCATGCGTCCAGTGCGTCTTCAATGGCCGATAGAGTGTCATCGACTTTTTGGTTAAAATCACCTGCATTCACCGGGGTTCTCTCCTTTAATGTGGTATCGCTGCCCGCACTGTGTTTCCTGCGGGTGGCAGTTTATAATCAGTCTTTATATACTCGTGGCGACTGAGGTTCAGGTGTCACTGCCCGCCCTCTTTATTCCATGGCTGCGTTGAAATTCCTCGCATATAGAATGACTATTACTCGTCATTTCGCCTTGCCATGAAATAAATATGACGCACAGTGATACCTAAATCTCAAACGCCACGAGTATATATGGGGATTATTCATGAAATTCTGTTGGGTGCAATATTTACTTTGGTGGGTAATCGCGATATTGGGTGCTGGCAGCCTGTTGAGTGCATGTGGCCAAAAGGGGAGTTTGGTACAGCCGACAGTATCAGGTGGGGCCGTTGATTCAGTGAACCTAAATCCTGCAAGTGCTCGCACTCACGCACTTACAGAGCGTAAACCCTTGATCCGCAGAGCGATATGAAACTTTTCGGTAATCACAATAAGGATTACACTCAACGTTGTCATTTGCTCCGCGAATCAATATCTTAACACCCTGCAAGCACGATCACTTGCAGGATCCAAGTTGAATATAAAGAAAGAGCCGTAAAAAAACCATGAATTATTTTGATTATTGCAACGGGCGTTTGTTTGCGGAAGAAGTTGATCTGCGTCGTATTGTCGATGACGTTGGCACACCGTGTTATGTGTATTCCCGTGCCACGCTGGAACGCCATTGGCATGCTTTTGATCGCGTTTTTGCAGAACACGCACATCTGATCTGTTATGCCGTAAAGGCCAACTCCAATCTGGCGGTATTAAATGTTCTGGCCAGGTTGGGTTCGGGTTTTGATATTGTCTCGGGTGGAGAATTACGCCGGGTGATTGCCGCAGGAGGCGAACCGTCAAAAGTGGTTTTTTCCGGTGTGGGCAAGAGTACCGACGAAATGCGTTATGCGCTGGAATTGGATATTCGCTGTTTTAATGTGGAATCGCTGGCCGAGCTGGAGCGACTCAACGAGCTTGCCAGTGAAGTGGGCGTGCATGCACCCGTGTCAATTCGAGTGAATCCTGATGTGGATGCAAAGACGCATCCCTATATTTCTACTGGGCTGAAAGAAAATAAATTCGGCATCGATGTTGAAAGTGCCGAGGCTGTCTATCAGCGCGCTGCTGAATTATCACACATCAATGTGCAGGGTATTGATTGTCATATCGGTTCACAGCTCAGTGACATTTCCCCTTTTGTGGATGCATTGGATCGAGGGTATCAAGCTGCGACACATCGACATGGGTGGTGGTCTTGGCATCACCTATCGTGATGAAGCGCCGCCGAGTCCTGCTGATTACGCCGCAGCGATTCTGTCTCCGTTGAAAGAACGAGGGTTGGAAATTGTTCTGGAACCGGGGCGGGCCATTGCGGGTAATGCGGGCATTTTGCTGACGCAGGTGGAGTACATCAAACCGGGCGAGGCAAAAAGTTTTGCCATAGTGGATGCCGCGATGAATGATTTGTTACGGCCTGCCTTGTATGGTGCGTGGCAAGACATTATTCCGCTTGAGCCACGCGACAATAACGGCCATGTCGGTGTTTATGATGTGGTGGGGCCGGTTTGTGAGACCGGTGATTTTCTGGGCAAGGAGCGCCAACTCAATATTGAAGTCGGTGATGTGCTGGCAATTTGTTCAGCGGGAGCCTATGGTTTTGGTATGAGTTCTAACTATAATTCGCGGCCACGGGTCGCCGAAGTCATGGTGGATGGTGATCAATACACGGTGGTGCGTAAACGTGAAACCCTGGAAAATTTGTGGCAGGGAGAGACCGTTCTGCCGGATTAAACAGAATCAGGGATGTGCTGGGTCTGTCAGCTCTTTGAATCCCGAAGGAAAGAAGAGATAAAAAAGCGACAACTACCCTAACTACAAAAACACCGGGGTTGAAAAAACCACACCTTCGACCTTAAACGTAGAGATGGAAGAAGGTGAATCAAGGGGTGAAAGTGATTTTTCCTGTTAGGGTTTTGAGGAAATACGGGCTGTGTTGCTTGTTTATGGGTCACTATATGTTGTGTTCTTGAAAAATTTTTATTTTTCTCCCAGCCAGCATTTCATATATAGGATTACACTATAAAAATAATGTAACACATTGTTTTTATTGTTTATTTGATATAAATCAATCCATTGAAAGTTACATTGACAGTGCTCATTCTTGCACCTATTCTATGCCGCACACACAATATCTTGTGTTTTAGTCTTTGGAGAGTCCACGATTGTTGACGGGCGGTGCAAGCCGATCTGGCGCAGACGTTGGGTAGATTGTAAAAAATCCGTGACGAGGTTCCGTCTTATGAAAGCCGTTTCTTTGAATACCATTACAACCAGTGTTGAAGACATCCCTTTCCAGGCCGCTTCGGTGGATATTTGGGAGAAAAAATACCGCCTGCAAAGCAAAGATGGCATCGTGGTGGATGAAACCATCGACGATACTTATCGTCGTGTTGCTCGGGCATTGGCAGATGTCGAAAAAACGGACGCCAAACGCAAAGAATGGGGCGAACATTTTTTGTGGGCTCTGCGCCATGGTGCGATTCCCGCCGGGCGTATTATCTCTAATGCCGGGGCGCTGGCCTACAAGCCGGCGACATCCACAATTAACTGCACGGTCTCCGGTATCGTCCAGGATTCCATGAATGATATTCTGGAAAAAGTGCATGAGGCCGGGCTGACGCTTAAAGCCGGTTGTGGTATCGGTTATGAATTTTCCACCCTTCGCCCCAAAGGGGCTTTTGTCGCGGGTGCTGGTGCTTATACTTCCGGGCCGTTATCCTTCATGGATATCTACGACAAAATGTGTTTCACCGTGTCCTCTGCCGGTGGCCGTCGTGGTGCGCAAATGGCCACTTTTGATGTCGGCCACCCGGACGTAATGGATTTTATCCGTGCCAAACGTGAAGACGGTCGCCTGCGTCAATTCAACCTCTCTTTATTGATCACTCGGGAATTCATTGAAGCAGTGAAGTCCGATGAAGACTGGCGTCTGGCATTTCCGGTGAGTGAAAAAGAGATCGACATCGACAACATTGACATCAATGATCCCACACAAGTGGTCTGGCGCGAATGGCCCACCGACAAAGGCTACGTGAGTAACGACAAGGGTCTGGTGGCCTGTAAAGTGTATCGCACCATACACGCCCGTCGCCTGTGGGACATGATCATGACCTCTACCTATGATTTTGCCGAACCCGGATTCATCCTCATCGACAAAGTGAACGAGATGAACAACAACTGGTTCTGTGAAAACATCCGGGCGACAAATCCCTGCGGTGAGCAGCCACTCCCGCCCTATGGCTCCTGTTTGCTGGG
>QIGJ01000150.1 GCA_003229995.1 Gammaproteobacteria bacterium
AAACGGGAACAGATTCTTTGCTGTGCGAATGTTATGCAATATTTGATCGTCTGTACAAAAATTGATCATTTGCGGATATTTATGTAGAGATTTGGGGACTAATATGATGTTGACATCATTTATTTCCATTTTTTAACACCTTTTTATATATTGTTATTTATTATAGAAGGTTATTTTTATCGGACAATCAGCCCAATTATTGCTTATTTTTTAATCAAAAATACTATTTTCATGTAGCATTATCAGTATTAATACCTATTAAAGTGCCAGGTTTCCCATAGTAACCCCTGGTATGTGGGCATTACTTTCCCTTTGAGCAATCGCGTTCAAAATTGACAACAAATTACCTCACTGATAGTTTCTCTGTATGTTTATTACCCAATACTAGGTAGTAAGCATAAAAAAGCCAACGTTATTTTTGGCTGAAAATGCACTCATTAGATCAATAAATAATGGGTGTAATCTAATGTTTAATATGTAACTTATATAGGAGATTTATTATGGGTGGTGGAATGGGTGGTGGCGGTATGGGCGGTGGTGGTATGGGTGGCGGCGGCGGAGGCATGGGCGGCGGTATGTAAGCTCTTGCAGTTCGCTGTACCCGCATCTGTCACCGGATGCATGTTGCGCAAGCAACACCGTTATGCGGTTAAACCCGCATAAAAACCAGAAGAAACCCCGTTTTTTATTTGACGGGGTTTCTTTTTTTTGCGCTCTGGAATTCGGGGGGTATATCCATAGCGTTTGGGATTTAGGTGTCAATGTGCGTCCTATTTATTTCATGGCAAGACGAAATGACGAGTAATAGTCGTTCTATTGCGAGGACAACAACACAGCAAAGAGAGCGTGCAGTGACACCTAAATCTCAATTTCCATTTTACACCTGGGCCAATGATTTGAGTTGAGCCAAACCCTGTTTATGGTGAGGACACATCGGTATTGGTTCGGGAAATCGCATTGCCATCCCGCAAGCGGTAACGGCCTTTGGTGATGATGAGGGTGTCTGGTTCAAGTTTGCTGATGGTGACGGGCTGGCCAGTTTTGGCCTGGGGCAGTTCCATAAAATGGGCTTTGTTGTCTGTCTGAATAAACACGCCGAGTTTGCCGTTACGCTGGCTGATCAGGTCTGCTGGCAGGCTAGCTTGTTGTGGTGACCAGACCAGTTGACCAGTAGTGCCGGGTAGGGGTTTTTTACTGGTGAAACGTAGGCGCGCTTCCTGGGTACGGGCCCGGGTATCCAGCACCGGGGTAATGGTGCGTAATGTGAGTGCATAACGCTGTCCCAAGCTGACGAATTCCGCTGTGCGGGTATTTTCTGCTGCGAATGAATGTTTCAGGTTACGGGCTTGCAGGGGGCTTAATTTGGCCGCCAGTTCAAGATTGTCGATGTCGATGATGCGCAGCAGGGCGGTGCCGGGGTTGGCAAGTTCACCTATCCAGGCAAGGCGTTCGACAATGACGGCATTAAATGGCGCACGGATTTGGGTTTTATCGATTTGTCGTTGGGCTTGCGCTCTGGCAGCTTTTTGCCCTTGTTCTTCGGCCAGCAGGGCGTCGCGTTCGGTTTCCCGTTGTTTGAGCAATTGTTCGGAAACAGCGTGTTTTTTTGATAATGAGCGGGCTCGTTTGAGTTCGTATTCTGCCAGTGCCAGTTTTGCTTTTAATGCCATCAGCGCGGCCTTTTCGCGTGTCAGCGTCAGTTCAAAATCCTCTTGTTCGAGACGTAGTAACACTGTGCCTTGTTTTACACGGTCGCCTGCGCGCACGGGAATGTCGAGAATACGGGCACTGATTTCAGCACTGATGCGGCTGTGGTTGTCACTGAGCACGGTAGCCGGGGCGCTGCGTTGTGGGTAAATTGCCAATGTGGAGAAAGGCTTGCTGACGACCGGGATGGGGTCGGCTACTACCGGGTGGCCGACGAGCATTGTGCCCAGCATCAGTGCCAGACGTGCCGACATCCATGTCGGTGTTGGTTTTTCGCGCGTCAGGGTAGGCATTACAGAGTGGCAAACACTTTTTCTGCCGCGTCCAGCGTGGCAGTGATTTGCGTTTCGCCGTGGGCGGAGGAGACAAATCCGGTTTCGTAGGCGGACGGTGCCAGATACACGCCTTCGTTCAGCATGCCGTGGAAGAACTTTTGAAAACGCTCGATATCGCAGGCGGACACCTGTGCGAAATGGGTGACGGTTTCTTCTTCGGTAAAAAAGAAACCGAACATGCCGCCGACCTGATTGGTCGTCAGTGGGATACCAGCGGTTTTGGCGCGCTCTTTCAGTCCCTCACAAAGTTGGGCCGCAGTGTTGCTGAGCCCGTTGTGAAAACCGGGTGCGGAAATCAGTTCCAGGGTTTTGAGTCCGGCAGCCATGGATACGGGGTTGCCGGATAAAGTACCGGCCTGATATACCGGGCCCAGTGGTGCGATGTGTTCCATGATGGCGCGCTTGCCACCGAAGGCACCCACCGGTAGGCCACCGCCGATGATTTTACCCAGTGTGGTGAGATCAGGTGTGATGCCATAGTGCTGTTGTGCGCCCCCCAGCGATACGCGAAAACCGGTCATTACTTCGTCAAAAATCAGCACACTGTCGTATTCATCGCAGATTTCACGCAGACCTTCGAGGAAGCCGGGCACGGGCGGGATGCAGTTCATGTTGCCTGCTACTGGCTCGACGATGATGCAGGCCACATCTTTACCGACTTCGGCGAAAGCGGTTTTTACCGAATCGATGTCGTTGTAGGTAAGGGTGATGGTCTCTGAGGCCAGCGCTGCGGGCACGCCCGGTGAGGTGGGCACGCCAAGTGTTAGCGCTCCAGAGCCTGCTTTTACCAGCAACGAATCGGCATGACCGTGGTAGCAGCCTTCAAATTTGACGATTTTGTCACGGTTGGTGAAACCGCGCGCCAGACGAATAGCACTCATGGTGGCTTCAGTGCCAGAGCTGACCATGCGCACCATATCCATGGAGGGCATCAGTTCGCAAACCCGGTCGGCCATGATGGTTTCGATGGCCGTCGGCGCACCAAAACCCAGACCGTTGGCCATTACGTTCTGCACAGCCTTGATGACTTCAGGATGGGAATGGCCAACAATCATTGGCCCCCAGGAGCCGACATAATCCACATAGCGTTTGTCGTCTTCATCGATGATGTAGGCACTTTCGCTGGATTTGAAAAACACCGGGTCGCCGCCGACACCATGAAAGGCACGTACGGGTGAATTAACGCCGCCGGGGATGTGGGTTTGGGCTGCAACGAAGAGATCGTGGGAACGTGTCATGGGGTTACCTGTGTTATTTTTTGGCTGGTTTTATCATGGAATTTGTCCAAGCAGGACGATATTCTGGCGGGTTTTGAGGGCGCTGGCAACTGGCCGTATGGTCGATCAATCCGG
>QIGJ01000271.1 GCA_003229995.1 Gammaproteobacteria bacterium
GCTTATTTTAAGGCATTCGTTACGTCAATCTGTTTTGATTCCTCATAATGGATACCCTCTTTATCAATGTAACGTTTTTGACCCCTTTCCTGTGACCTTGACCCCTTTCCTGTGACCCTGGTAGAACCAGTGACTGTGTACAGGGAAGGGCAATCGTTTATTTATTGAAGAAGAGGCCGTTGGAAAACCACGAGGTGGCTTGAGTACAAAAATACACGCGGCTGTTGGTGCGTTGGGTAATCCCGTCAGGTTATTGCTGACAGCGGGCCAAGCGTCGGAATACGATCAAGCCAATGAACTTATTGAAGGTTTTGATGCCGATTACGTTTTGGCAGACAAGGGATATGGCAACGATGAGTTGGTTGAAGTGGTTGAAAAAGCAGGTGCCGTTGCCGTGATACCGCCACGGCGAAATCGCAAAAAACAATGAGAATATGATCGAGAATTCTATAAGGAACGGAATCTGGTTGAGCGTTTATTCCAGAACCAGCGTCGCATTGGGGTCGTGCGCTCTGATAGCGCCTATGTAGGCATCGCTCATGTCCCTTTGCTATATGCGGTCGCTCTGGCCCGCAGGCTTGCTATACTACTTGCACAGTGACAAAAATGTCTGAATTGATACGTTTGTTATGCCGTGCTAGTATGTGTATATAAATTATTATAGTACACATAGGGTGCAATATGAGAACAAATATAGTAATTGACGACGAATTAATGTCTGAGGCTCTTAAGGCTACCGGGTTAAACACTAAAAAGGAAACTGTAGAGCTTGGACTTAAATTATTAGTTCGGCAGAATAAACAACAAGCTATACGAAAATTAAGAGGGAAACTCAAATGGGAGGGTAATTTAGACGAAATGAGAGGCGGAAAGTGATTCTGGTAGATACCAGCGTATGGATAGATTACTTTAACGGTGTAGAAAACAAAGAAACCAATATGCTAGATACCTTGCTTGTCGATGGAACCGTTGCCATTGGTGATATAATACTACTTGAGATACTTCAAGGTTTTAGAAGCGATAAAGATTATAACAGAGCAAAAAAGACGTTAGGCACCTTAGATCAATATGAAATGTTTGGTCATACCATGGCAGCCAAATGCGCAAACAACTATCGCAGCCTAAGAAAAAAAGGGATTACCGTTAGAAAAACAACGGATGTAATTATTGCCACGTTCTGTATTGATAATAGATTTCCATTACTTTTTTCCGATAAAGATTTTATTCCATTTGTTAAACATTTAAATTTGATCTCTGTTTTGAATAAGACATAACGCTTGCTTCACCGGTAATTGACAGCTTTGCCTCTTCCTTTGAATGAATAACTCCTGCCTGACGGTGTACTAGATATACTCCAGTTATCCTTGTGCGGAATGATGTGGATCAACCTTGGCATCGGCCAGACTCAAGGGCAGAAAGCGCAGAATTTTGACCGCAAACAGAGTGGCGGCAAACGCGAGTGCCACGCCACCCAAACCGAGCATGATCTCCGGCGTGGTGGGTGAATAGGTCACGATTACACCATCAAAGAAACTACTGCTGACTTCCTTGCCGGGGAACAGATCGATGGGGAAGGCCTGACCTCCGATAATAATGATGTACATCTGTGACAGTCCACCCGCAATGACCAGAATGGCCGCAGCCGCCGTCCAGCCAATGGAGGCGCGAAAGGCTGGAGCGTAGCAGATGACTAATGGACAAAGGGTGCCCAGCAGTACGTAACCGACCCAGAATAGACCACTGTAAATGTTATCGCCCGAGAGAATGAAGTCTTCCACGCCATGATGCTGGATGGCGTACAAATTAGTGAGATGGAAAATTACCACGAAGAGCAATACAGCGGCCACAAACAGCCCCAGCAGTTTTTGCAGGCGGTTGATTAAGTAGCGGCCGATTTCGCGACCGGTCCATTGGTAGGTTGCGAGCAGAAAGATCAGGAAAAAGGCCAGTCCGAACGCAAACGACATAACGATGAACATGGGTGCGATAATGGCAGCATCGTAAAACTGGCGGGCGATGATGAAACCAAAAATGGAGCCAGTGCCAGTGGTCAGTGCCAGTCGCCATAAAAAGGCGAAGAAGCCTGCGGTTTTTGAATATTGGTTCAGGTTGCGTTGCATCATGGTCCACAGGTAGATGCCGACGATGAGGAAAAAGCCATTATATAAAATCATGTTCCAGGCAAAGATGGATTTGAAGTTGTAAGTGGTCATGGCCACGATGAGGCGGTCCGGTCGGCCGAGGTCCAGTACTAATATCATGAGTCCACCCATCAGCAGGGTGATGGCCATGAGGCCTGAGAGCGGGGCCAGTGGTTTGTAGGATGTTTTACCGAATACGGATGACATGGAGGCGACGTTGAGTGCGCCGGAAGCGGCGACAATTAAAAACACTGCAAACACATGTGGCATGCCCCAGACAATCTGGTTGTTCATGCCGGTTACCCAGTGGCCGTTGTGTTCCATATACCAGGCAGAGCCCAGTCCGGCGGCAACCGTCAGCCCGAGCAGGGATAACAGTATATAGTAGCCTTTACTGTTGCCAGTGATTTCGCGGAAAGTTGCGGGTTTCATTGTTTATCGCTCATTCATCAATTTCGTAGGTTGGG
>QIGJ01000265.1 GCA_003229995.1 Gammaproteobacteria bacterium
CGACTTCAGCCCGTCTTCGCCCGTTCTTCAATCACAAAAGCTCGAAATAGAACGACTATTCCTGCACTTTTGTTCCATCAGAACGAACGAAGTCGGACTAAATCCGGGCGCTAAACCGGGAAGTTATTGCGTGCCCATTCCTTAGCCTGACGGCTATGCCCACAAGGGGTGCCTCTACGGTGCGTATTCAGTCATCAAAGGTGTTTGTTCCGGGTGGGTGCGCTTCCCGAAAAATCTCTCATTGTTGATATACCCATGGCGATTGGAGAACGGACGAAGACGGGCTAAAGATGAGATGCAAAACAGGGAAGTTATTACGTACCCATTCCTAAGCAGTTACTTTTTCTCTAATAAAGCTTGAGAAACGTCAATCGCTTTTTCAAGAAAATTTTCATACAGTCCGGGGGTTTGATAACCGTTTGGTACCAGCTCCCTGCCCGTTGCATCAACTAACTGCAAAGTCGGCACAACTTCTACACCACGGTCAATCACAAAGTTTTCAGCATTACGTTCACTTCCGCTGAAATCACGCAGAGTGTCATATTTATCCATCATCACTTTGCGCAGGATAACGCGTTGCGGGTCAATTCCAGCAAGACGCATCGGACCCAGCACTTCTGTTTCCAGACGTTTACAGTAATAACAATTTTCGGAGGCAAACATCAGCAATATGGGGACGCCCTTTTCGCGCGACAATTTGCTTAAAGCCGTCATGTCCAGACTGGTGGCAAGTCGCAGTTTTTCCGGCACGAACAAGTCTTCGTCTTCGTCCATTTCCAAAGATGTGACTCCGGCAGCATGCCCAGTCGCCAGATTTAACAGTAGAAAAAAAGTCAGCAGGTATCTCATTGTAAATACCATTAGGAATGGAACACAATAACTTATACATGTGGCATCCCTGCTTCAGCCCGTCTTCGCCTAAAGCGCCTACTGTTGGTGCCCGTTCTTCAACCACAAAAGCTCAAATGCTATGGGTATAGAACTTTCGTCAACCCAGCATATCACGCAAATTCGCCAGATGGGCACGTCCACGTTCCTGGCGTTCTTCGGGATCAACCTGCTCACCCCGGCCTTCCCACACCAGATCGTCCTCGGGCAATTCACTCAAAAACCGGCTGGGTTCGCAGTCTACGGTTTCGCCATGCTTGCGGCGACGGGCAGACAAGGTGAAGGTCAGTGTTTTTTGCGCCCGGGTAATCCCGACATACGCGAGCCGCCGCTCTTCCTCTATATCGTCTGCTTCCAGACAAGCATGATGGGGCAACAGATTTTCTTCCATGCCCACCACAAATACATGAGGAAACTCCAGCCCTTTGGCGGCATGCAGAGTCATTAGTGAAATGCAGTCATCGCGTTTTTCGTCTTCGTTGCGTTCAAGGATATCCATTAACGTCATCTGTGCCACCAGTTCACCGAGCCCGGTATCACCCTCACCTTTTTCCGCCATGCGTGTCAACCAGGCCACCAGTTCATGCACATTGGCCATACGCCGTTCGGCACTTTTGGGATCGTTACAGGTATCCAGCAACCAGTCTTCGTAGCGAATATCGCTGATAACTTCCTTGACCGCCGCCACCGGATCACCACGTTCGGCCAGTTCTGTTTTCGCTGCCAGCCAACGGACAAATTCCCGCACCCGAGTCAGGGCACGCTCACTCAACTGCATTTCCAACCCCAGTTCATCGCAGGCGGCATACAGGCTGATACCCCGCTCGCCGGCATAAGTCGCGATTTTCTCCAATGTAGCCGGGCCAATTTCGCGCCGAGGCGTATTAACCACACGCACGAAGGCATTATCATCTTCCGGATTCACCAGCAGGCGCAGGTAAGCCATGATGTCTTTCACTTCCTGGTAAGCGAAAAACGAGGTGCCACCGGAAATTTGATACGGCAACTGGTTTTCGCGCAAGCCTTTCTCGAACAACCGCGACTGGTGATTACCACGATACAAAATAGCGTAGTCACTAAAACGGCTGCCGTTCTGGAATTTATGCGCCAACAACCGCGACACCACCTGTTCGGCCTCATGATCTTCGTTGCGCGCCTGCACCACTTTTATCGGGTCGCCATAACCCAATTCGCTCCACAAGCGTTTTTCAAATACATGAGGATTGTTGTCAATAAGCTGGTTGGCGGCCTTCAGAATACGTCCGGTGGAGCGGTAGTTCTGCTCCAGTTTGATGACCTTGAGCGTGGGAAAATCTTGCGACAACAGCGCCAGGTTTTCCGGCTGCGCGCCGCGCCAGGCATAAATGGACTGGTCATCGTCACCCACCACGGTCAATGCGCCGCGCACACCCACCAGACGCTGCACCAGGCGGTACTGAGCACTGTTGGTATCCTGATATTCATCCACCAATAGGTAACGAATACGATTCTGCCAGCGCTCCAACACCTCGGGAACCTCGCTGAACAGTTGCGCGGGCAGACTAATGAGATCATCAAAATCCACTGCGTTATAGGCCCGAAGATGATGATTATATTGCTCATACAGTATCGAGGCGGCGGTCAACTTGGGGTCGCCGTTGACCAGCGCCTGCGCCTGTGCAGGGCTGGTCATGTCATTTTTCCAGTGCGAGATTTGCCACCGCATCGACTGCGCCTCATCATCGGCATCAAAGGCGCGGCGCATTAATTCCTTGATCAGTGCTTGCGAGTCCTGCGAGTCATAAATGGAAAAACCCTTGCGCAACCCCAGCGTCTTGCCGTCACGTTTGAGAATATTCAGACCCAGATTATGAAAGGTGGAAACACGCATGCCGCGACGCTCGGCGGCCTTCAGTTCGCCTTTGAGGCGCGCCTGCATCTCACGCGAAGCCTTGTTGGTAAAAGTCACCGCAGTGATGTGGTGGCCTTTGATGTCGCAGTTTTGTACCAGATGCACGATTTTTTGCGTAATCACGCGAGTCTTGCC
>QIGJ01000164.1 GCA_003229995.1 Gammaproteobacteria bacterium
GCGCCAGTACAGGAAAAATCCCGCTGCTTGATGTCATCCCCAAAAAAATTCATCACCGCGTCCCGCTCATTATCGGCAGCGAAGAAGATGTGCTTCTGGCAGAAAAATGTATCTCAAAAATTGACAAGTGATTGAAAATGTTTTATATCTTCCCTCCTTTTCGATCCATAAAAAATTCAAGATGGGGCTGTAGCTCAATTGGGAGAGCGCCTGGTTCGCAATCAGGAGGTAGGGGGTTCAATCCCCCCCAGCTCCACCAATAGAATCAATGACTTAAGCGCTTATATTTTTGAATTTTATCACACATGAGCAAGCAACAAGTAAGCAGATGAAGTACATTCAAGGCCCTTTTTTTTATCTTGAACGGGCTATTCTCCGCAACTTGCGCCTCGAATCTGACAATCTTGTCTCTCGAAAAACTCAGCCCAGATTTCATCATGGGTCTTTTTTCTCATAAGACCTTCTATATGCTGGGTTAAGCTGCATTCATAATGTTTTTTGAGTAAGCCTTTATTTACAACAAAACTTAACTATGTCTCAATTTTGAGACACTTGAATTTTTTTAAAAAATCTCTTAATTTACTGTCAGGAAGTTCCTCAAAGCAGATCATTTCGTTTCTTGCACCGTATGATTTTAAGTTTTCGACTACAATCAAAATATATCAATATTTACTGCAAATAATCTTAGTTTATTTTGAGCACTACGGGAAAATCTTTATTGTCTCATCAACAACTCAGGGAGCATTTTATGACACAGAACAACCCGATAATAATATTACGGACTGCTTTTTTTCTCGCAATTGTTGTTTTTGTTACCGCATGCGGGAGCGGGGGCGGTGGGGGTGGCGATACCGGCCCAACGAATACCACTGTACAGCACCGCATCAGCGGCAGCGTCGGTGACGGGCCTATTCGCGACGCGACGATCACGGTTAAAAATGCCGATGGCACTGTTATTTTAAGCACCACTGGCGATGCAGCGGCACACTACAGTCTCTCTGTCCCTGCAGATGCTGTCTTTCCCTTAATGCTTACCGCCACTGGCGGAATCGATATGGTGAGCAACGCGGCCCCGGAGTTTGACATGGTGAGCACCGTCATCAGCCCGGGGGATCAAACGGCCAATATTACCCCCTTCTCTACATTCATCGTAAAAATTGCACAGACCCTGCCCGGAGGACTCACGGCGGACAACCTGAGCACGGCAAAAGCCTATGTGATCAGTCAACTTAATTTCGGATTTGATGACGACAATATCGCCGATCCTATTTCAAGCCCCATTGATCTGGATAACATTGCCAATATTGTTAAATCGAGCGAAACCCTGGCAGAAATGATTCGTCGTGTGCATGCTCAGATGCTGATGATCGATCCATCCTTCACTCAGGATCAAATTATTGAATTTCTGGCACGAGATCTGAGTGATGGAAAGATTGACGGGCGAGGGATAGAAGCCATTGATGCACGACTGGCCGTCCTGGCAACAATTGCTTCGGCACAGGTCTTGGTGGAAGCACTGCGCAATGAGTTACAAGTCGGGAATAACGACGCAAACATCGCCATGAATAATGCCATTAAGACGGTATTGCCAGGGGCTTCGATGACCACGGCCGATGTGCTTGTAACCGAACGGATGTTAAAACAAACAAAATTAGCCGTTGATGCCGCTCAAGCCGTGTCGCCAAGCAGCGCATTGACAACACTTTCGCAAGCACTGGATGGCATTACAGCAGGGAGCAGCTCAGCTGAAATGAAGACCGTTCTCGATGCAGGAGTAAACAACACGCTTGCTGCAGTCTTGGAAATGATCAGAGACGCCTCAGATGAAACGCTTGAGGTCGTAAATCAAATGATACGCGAGGAGAACGGTGCCCCCACGATTGGCGGCACACCTGCAACTACGGTGAACTCCGGTTCGAATTATCTCTTTACCCCCACCTCCAATGATCCGGATGGGGACAAACTCACCTTCAGCATCAGCCAGAAGCCGGTCTGGGCTAATTTCGATAACAATACCGGTGTGTTAA
This sequence comes from Gammaproteobacteria bacterium, assembly GCA_003229995.1. GTDB lineage: Bacteria > Pseudomonadota > Gammaproteobacteria > SZUA-152 > SZUA-152 > SZUA-152. The sequence goes on from QIGJ01000164.1 coordinate 2,028, forward strand.
CAGGAACACCCACAAACGACAATGTGGGCACAACATCCAATATCCTCATCTCTGTGAGCGACGGACTGTTAACAAACGCACTGCCTCCCTTTAATATCACGGTCAACGCAGGGGGTGGCGGAACGTCGGGGCCGATTATCATCTCCAATACTGTACCTGCGACCTATATCTGGGAAGACCTGCAAGAAGGGACGCTGGTATTTATGGATCGTGCTTTTGAGTACACCAGTGTTCCAAGTTCCTGTAGCGGCATTCAAGTGTTACGGACTGCGAATGCCGACAAAGACTCCTCCGCAGAAAATACCCTGATCAGCTTTGAAGTAAATCAGGCCGTGTCCATCTATGTTGCTTATGACACACGGATCTTAGAAAGCCGACCCGCATGGCTATCGCTACCCTCCTGGGAAGACACGGAAAACGATCTCGGCACAAATGACGCATCAGGTCGCAGGTTATACCGGAAATCCTTTGCCTCAGGAACAATCACTCTCGGAGGCAATGGAGAGAATCATAGCGGGGGCTATAGCATGTACAGCGTACTGGTCGCAGCGCAAAACAGCACAGCACATGCGGTGAGGGAGGTGGCGGTCCCGGAAACGGTGTCGTGCCAGTGGCCGTGGATGACAGCGGTTATACGACTGACCGTCTTGCGCCCCTCACAATCCCCGTGCTTGATAATGACAGCAACCTGGTAGACACACCAATTCAGGTGGCCATCTTGGTCTCTGCATCCAATGGATCGACTGAGGTGCTTGGAGATAATCAGATCCGATATACACCTAGCGAAAACTTTGTGGGCTCCGATAATTTTACTTACAAAATCACGGATGCCGATGGAGACATTGCGACTGCGACCGTCAGCATCGAAGTGACTTGCGCAGGCTGTGCCACAGATGTCACCTTGAGTCTCAACTGGGATGCAAACCCGGCTGAAGAAAATATTCTCGGTTACAAACTCTATTTTGGGGACTCAGAAAGCACGATCAACACACTGTTTAAGTCATTGACGGCAAGTGATATCGACTTGAGTGCACCTTCCCTAGATGTGAATGCGGGCACAGAACTTCTTCTGGAAACTGAAGACAATATCTGTTTTCAGGTGAGTGCCTTCAACAGCGCCGGAGAATCCGTCAGATCAGACCCGATCTGCGACATCATTTAATCCGTATTTCACCCGTGCCTTCCACCTTATATGCGGTGGAAGGCACGGAAAACCCTCAAAATTAGGATTGCCGAATGGAGAACTTTCATACTCAGAAAAAGCCAAGCCTGTTATGGAGTGGCAAGACTGTGGGTGACACAGAGCGCAACTTCCTTGAAACCCTGGTGAATCGGTTTGAACATCACAAAAATTTAATTTGGGTCGTCGCAGAAGAACACGCTGAAGAATACTCGCCTGCGCGCATTTCCAATATTGCTGAAGTGATTCGTAATGCAGATGACCCAAATATCGACCAATTCGAAATTCAATATAACGTGTCTGAGCCGATGTATTGCACGAAGGTATGAAAACCGCTTGGTAAAATGCTGCGGGTAAATACAATCTCAATATGTCCGAATCATGGCAGCATAGTTCCCGCACAACGGCGATTACAATGGGTGGGGCAAGCCTAGGAACTTGGGAAGTGGCAAATAGCGAAGTAGATATATGGGCAGGAAGAGAAGGAATGCCATCAATCCATTTAATGGCAAGAACAAATCTTAATATTCGAAAAGAGAGCGAAGGCTCAATGTACGGAAAAGTATGGTTTCTTCCATTTTTAAGAGCAAACATGAAGGGTTTTAAACAACACGACTATCAATCAAATGTAGCTTAGGTCATCACTCAATTTTCAACTAAATTTGGGATTGACTCGCTCAAACTAGCACCGACAGAGACTTAACTATCCTTACAAAAAAATGCAGCTATTAGTGAAGTAAGTTTTGTAGAACGATTGATTGTGCATGCTGCTTTGCACGAATCAATCAATATATTCATGGAGATTTCATATGAAAAAATTATTACTGGTATTTCAAACAATTTTTATTGCTGGGCTTGTTGCGGTAAGCACGGCAGCACACGCTGCCGAACCCGAACCGGAACCAGTGATCTTTTTTTCTGATTTAATATCAGCACCTAAAAACGGATGGGATTCATCCGAGCCCAACAAAGGCGCAATCGTCACGATTTGGGGGCGCAACTTTGGAACGCAAAGAGGTGACAGTTACGTTACGGTTAATGGCACCGAACTCTCAACCAACTCAGACTATAAAGATGCTTGGGCAAAAATAAACAATCCTGTACCATTTTTACAAACCATTACTTTTCAGTTAAACAGCAGCATGTCCAACGGTGACGGAACGATATCTGTCACTGTCAATAACAAAACTTCTAATACCATTCCATTTCGTATTAATACCATTGGTTCAATTTATTTCATTGATGTGAATGCATCAGGAGGAACGGGCACATTATCAGACCCATGGTCAAATTTAAGAGATTTTATTGATGAAATGCAACCAGGTGATATCGGTTATTTCAGAGAAGGGATTTATGATCAGAAGTACAACGGTGGCAAGTCGAACATCTGGGTACGTA
>QIGJ01000056.1 GCA_003229995.1 Gammaproteobacteria bacterium
ATGGCGGGAGGCAAAGATCCATCAGGCCTGGATGCGGCATTACAAGCGGTGCCGGATTGGGTGAAATCGCAGTTAACGTCAAATTGACGAGTTGTGTTTGCACCATAAAATCCCGGGGATCGCACCAATGCTGTGCGTGAAAATGAATTTCTTGTCTATTGTGTAAGAATTGTCCTACAATGTCCTTCGAGCGAGCATTTAAAGCAGTGTTGAATTTACATTTTTGTAGCGAGCCATTGGCATGGCGCTGATTGTTCAAAAATACGGCGGTACGTCGGTGGGCTCAGTGGAACGCATTGAGCATGTTGCTGAAAAAATTGCCGCTTTTGGTGCGCAGGGCCATAAAGTTGTCGCGGTTGTTTCCGCTATGAGCGGTGAAACAAACCGGTTAATGGAACTTGCTACGGCGATTCAATCGCAACCGGATTGTCGCGAACTGGATGTGTTGTTGTCCACCGGTGAGCAGGTGACGATTGCGCTGTTGGCCATGGCGCTGAAAAAACAGGGGGTTGCTGCACGGTCGTTTACGGGAGGACAGGTATGCATCCACACCGATGCCGCGCACAACAAGGCGCGCATTGTCAGTATTGACCAGCAGCGAGTGAGTGAGGCGCTGGACGCCAGTGAAGTGGTGGTAGTGGCCGGTTTTCAGGGTGTTGATGAACACGGCAATATCACGACCCTGGGGCGTGGAGGATCGGATACCACTGCGGTAGCTTTAGCCGCTGCACTAAAGGCCGATGAATGTCAGATTTACACCGACGTAGATGGGGTTTACACCACTGATCCGCGAATAGAGCCAAAAGCGCGACGCTTGGACCGCATCACTTTTGAGGAGATGCTGGAAATGGCCAGTCTGGGCTCCAAGGTGTTACAGATTCGCGCCGTGGAGTTTGCAGGCAAATACAATGTACCACTGCGGGTGTTGTCCAGTTTTGAGAATGTTGCCGTTGAGCAAACAGGGACGCTGATCAGTTACGAGGGAGAAAGCATGGAGCAGGCGTTGATTTCGGGGATCGCGTTTAACAAAGATGAAGCCAAGTTGACAGTGCAGGGTGTGCCAGATCATCCCGGCGTCGCGCACCAGATATTGGGTCCGGTGGGCGCAGCAAATATCGAAGTGGATATGATTATCCAAAACATGGGTGCTGATGGCACTACGGATTTCACCTTCACGGTGCATCGCAATGATTTTCAGCGGGCGCAGGCCGTGCTGGAACAGGTTACCAAAGAGCTGGGAGCCCGTGAAGTGAGCGCTGATGACAAGATTGTCAAGATTTCGCTGGTGGGTGTGGGAATGCGCTCACACGCAGGTATTGCCAGCCAGATGTTTGAAATTCTGGCCAATGAAGGCATTAACATTCGTATGATATCTACCTCCGAAATTAAAATTTCAGTGGTGGTGGATGAAAAGTATCTGGAACTGGGTGTGCGGGCATTGCACAGCGGTTTTGGGTTGGAGCAGTCAATCGAAGTATCGCAATAATGAATGCGCATGCAGTTTCGCACAAGGACAGTGTGGGTTGGTGTACGCAAGTGCGAATCGAGTCTGTAGTTTAGGCAAAAAATGCCGATGGTTTCTTCAGTGCGGGCCAGTAGGGACGTGATGAAGAGTTTGGAGTAAACAAGGAGATAAGCATGTTAATTTTGACGCGACGCGTGGGTGAATCCCTGATTATTGGAGATGACGTCACCGTAACTGTCCTGGGCGTCAAAGGCAACCAGGTCCGTATTGGGGTTAACGCCCCTAAAGAAGTATCCGTACATCGTGAAGAAATTTACGAGCGTATCCAGAATGAAAAGGCATCGAAAGAATCTGAATCGTAACGCAGATTTCCGGGGGCTCTTATAGCAGCGGTTGCCTACTTGCTGTTCATCAAATGTGTTAGTAGTATTTTATGGATGTAATTGCAGTGCTTCCCTTGCCGTTTTTGTTGTTCATTTGACGAAATACTACTTCGTGCTTGCCAGCCTATTGGTGAAGTTGTTGCGGAAGGTTGAATAGTTGGTGATTTCATCGGAAAGAGTCGCTGGAGTGGGTTTTCTATTGCGTTCAATTCTGGGAGAATAGCGCCCCTGTCGCATTCGCAGATAATTGCGTTGTGACTGTGGAGAGCTGGCCGAGTGGCTGAAGGCGCGCCCCTGCTAAGGGCGTATACGGCAACGTATCGAGGGTTCGAATCCCTCGCTCTCCGCCATTTTTTAAAATGAATGGCAAGGGATGGGTTTAGAGGAAGGACAACAAGTTCACCCGTTTCCTTGCAACTGGATGACGGAGTCGGTATATTCCCCGCTCTTTTGGCCTTGCCATTTGACGTTAGTTATCATTTTTTACGCGCCCGTAGCTCAGTTGGATAGAGTACCTGGCTACGAACCAGGCGGTCGGGAGTTCGAATCTCTCCGGGCGCGCCATTTTACATTCGGCCCCATTCTTAAGTAGCCCAAAAGGTGCATGTGTTCTGGAGCCACTAAAATCTAAAAGCTGTCGAAATTACCGGTGGCAAATTTTCACACCCTGATCAGGGCGGAATTAATATATTTTAAGTTTGAGGCTTTTTTTCCAGCCATGTGTCGA
>QIGJ01000332.1 GCA_003229995.1 Gammaproteobacteria bacterium
CCTACTTTGATTACCGCTTTTTGGTTATTGACGGTCGATACCCGGGGGCTGGACAGCACATGTACATCACCCTGTGTTTCAAGAAATTCTAGGAAGCCCGTGAAGTCACCAATATCGAGACTCATGGCAAACATGCCGCCAAAGGCTGAAGCCACACTTGAACGCAAGCCAGACAAATCGGCTGGATTCAGGGCATTGGTCTGTCCCTGCAAATTACTGACACCCGAAGTAAAGGCGCTGGAACCACCAAATTGTCCGGCAATGACGCTGTCTCCATTTTTACCTTTACCCAGCGCAGACCAGTTCACGCCTGACTGAAAACCATCACTGAGTTCCACTTCCAGAATTTTTGCTTCGAGAATGACCTGTCGCTCAATGACCTTTTGTGTGGTTTGTAAATATTTCGATACCGCACGTAACTCCGCTGGCATAGCGCGTACCACAACAATACCCGATTGCGCATTCACAACAACCTTGCGTCCTTCTTCATTGCCAATGATGGCTTGCAATGCCACTGTCAACTCTGTCCAGAAATTGGATTCGGACCGGGTACTTACCTGGCTGCCAGAAACCGCTGTGCTTCTACTTGACCCGTTACCATTATTTGTGCCGGAATTATTACTGGTTTTTCCTGTGCCTGATCTTGAGCGATTTTTTTGTGAGGTTTGAACCTGCCCGGAGCTTACACGTACATTTGATAATCCTGAGCGTTTCACATTGAGGTAATCGATTGTAAATATTTTTGAGCGCAATTTGGTAGGCAATACCTCATAGCCATTTTTAGTGCGATTAAACTCATAACCATAAACGTTACGTACGGTTTCCATGGTTTCATTAATAGTGACATTTTTCATGCTCAGGGAAATTTTCCCGGTAATGTCTGGATGCGTCACCATATTGTAAGGTGTATTTTTTACCAGACTCATAAAGAATGCGCGTGCATTGATACGGTCAACCGTGATATCAAACCTGCGCTCCACTGGAGTCTGATTAATACTTGAAAATTCAATATTCAACGGTGGCATTAATGCAGCCGATACTTCCGGTGGTAGTATTCCCGGTTTGTTTTTTACGGAAGCTTGTTGGGTGATTTTTTGCAGATTTTTGTTGATTTCATCTGCGACACTGCCACCTCGCGGTGGTTTGGTTGAGCATGATACCAACAATAATAAAATAATGTTGCTCAATATTTTTTCCGGTTTTCATATTATTTTCCTTGTCTCGATGAGGTCATCTGAGACAATGACTTAACATTTTTTTTTAACATCATTAATGTAATCTCTCGTCCACCGACGCGCAGCCGTACCGTAGAAGATTGAATGCTTATGACCTTTGCGCCATTAATACGGTCACCATGAGATACCACAGTGTCATTAATCACCGCCGTACGTCTTTGCGCAGAGACTAATGTTGATGTTAGTGCCCAGCGTGGTCGCTGGTTTTTTTCAGGTGATGTAGGTATTGCTGTTGTTGCAGTGGGTGGGCGTGTAGGGTCTTTCAGCGCTGCTTGCAATGGCATAACCAGTAATAGCATTATTACAATAATTATGATCTGAGTTTTTTTCAAAAATTCACACACCGATCCAACCCTCATGCAAACTCAGAGTATGTACTGTAATGGCCACACTGGCCTTTGGATATTTTGTAACCCGGTATTCCACATTGTCCCAATACAGGCTCCAGGGCATGGTTTCCAATGCACGCAAATAATTCAATGTTTTGAAATAATTACCCTCAAACACAATACGTAAACCATGTTTGTAGATTTCCGGTTGCGGTGTGTGGTTGCTGTTTTTTTCATTTTCTGTTGTGTTGTCTCCTTTTGTCGGAAACAATGGTTGTACCCCCAGGCTTTCCAGGCTTGTTAATACCAGTCCACTTTCTGCGTGCAGCATGTCACGCAGCACACCAGCCATTTGCACTGGCTGAATAAATTCGATAGTCAAGTCTTTTTGTTGTTGCTTTAATTTTCCCAACAGTGCTTGTAATTCACTCACCCGGGCATTGACATGTGTAACCTGATTGCCCCGCAATGCCGCCGACATTTCTTCGATTTTTTCAGCAACGTCCTCGGTTTTCTGATTGATGTTATACATCTCGACAACCATCTTTTTTTGCTGAATTTCCTGCGGGCTTAATAATAAGGTGTCCCAAAGTAAAAACATCACCACAATAATGCCCGCCGCAATCAAACTTCGTTCACGTAACGAAAAGGCTTCAAAGCGCTCTCCCCATGCTGCAAAACGGTTTTTCATGGTGATGCCTTTGTTCATGGTGATGCCTCCATCAGGGTGCCGGTCTGTGGTGGTTGTGTGCCGGTGTATACGGTGAAATCAACAAAACGCGCACTTGGTTTTTCACGCTGAATTTGCAACAAGCCAAACTCAGTACCACGCAATGCACTTTCACTGGAGAGTTGCTGCAAAAATGTCGGCACTAATGTCGCCCGCAAGGATCTGCCGCGAATCATCAAACCTTCGCCACCGGCCTGTACGTTAAAACCGGTAAGCCACACTCCCTTAGGAGCCTGGCGGGAAAAACTCTCTAGATAATTGGAGATGCCATGCGTGTAACTGTCTTTTACCCGTGTCAGAGCGGCAACGACTTTTTGCCGGGCTGCCAATTCCTGCTCCAGACTGGCCAGAGCCAATTGCGGTGCTGTATCTGTTTTCATTCCCGCTAAGCGAACGCTCACTTCGGCTAATTGCGTGGAAAACTGTGCCTGCCGTTTTTTCAGCTGCGCCAAATCAGTTTCCATTTGTTGTGTCTGTTGCACGCTCCAGCCATACATCATGAGCAGCACCACCAACACCGTTGCACAAGCCTGGGTTAATACCTTGAACGACAGCAGTTTCCGTTCCTTGCGGAAGATGGGTTGAAACAAATTGACCTGCTGGTTGATCATGCCCGTTCTGCATCCTTTGAAATATTGTGTCACCATTTTGGGTGGAATTTTTTTACTAACTTATTGAGTCTCAGCCAAATAGGGCAAATTTCATGCCGTAACTCAGTAGCGACACCCCGGCCAGCAAGCTTGAATCCACCGTGAGCCACATCACAAAATATAAACAATTCGCTATTTGTGCAGTTGGTTGAATTTTCATTCTTTTCTGCCGTTATACGGGACAATAACTGCCACTACTTCCCGATTTTGGAGCAGGTACAGGAGAGACGATGGCCGACCAACAACTGCTGCTGCCCACAAGCAAACCCCGTGTGCTGATCATTGATGACTCTCGTGTGGTGCGTGTTTCACTGAAAAAAGTGTTGAGTAACGAATTCGAGATCGTTGAAGCCGATGATGGTGAGGCGGGTTGGGAAACACTGCTGGCAGACAGACAAATTCAGGTGGTACTGACCGATGCAAGTATGCCCCGGCTGGATGGGTATGAGCTGATTGCACGTATTCGTGCCCATGACGATGTGCGTATCAATGATATCCCGGTGAATATGGTGACCGCCGCAAATGATGCGGCTGCCCGGCAGCGAGCACTGGATTTGGGCGCAACAGATTTCATTACCAAACCTTTTGACAAAGTTCAGTTGTTGGCGCGGGTACGCGCTCAGGCGCGACTGGATCAGACCACAAGAGATCTGGCACAAACCACCGTAGCGCTACGAGAGCAGGCCACGGATGATGCGCTTACCGGAGTGCGCAGCCGACGTTATTTGCTGAAACACGGTGAGCAGGATCTGGCTTTTGCCGCCCGCCACCAACAAGACTTATC
>QIGJ01000107.1 GCA_003229995.1 Gammaproteobacteria bacterium
CACTGGTGGTGAGTCACGATGGCCGTTTTGTCTATGTGGCCGATGCGGCCCGTGATCGTATTCATGCTTTTCGAATCGAAGGTGAGAGATTGTTTCCTGTTCCTGGTTCACCTTTTGCCGCAGGCAAGGGGCTTCGTGACCTGACAATGGACATTAATGGTCTCTATTTTTATGCGGTCAATGAAGGTTCCGATAATCTCTCGGTATATACCATTGATGCCGCCAGTGGAGCCCTGAACGCAGTCTCTGGCTCGCCGTTTCGCACCGGACGTGGTCCGGTTGCGATAACCCTGGATGCTTCGGCACGCTACGCCTTGATCGCCAACGCGGGTGCTGGCACTGTCTCGGTGTTCCGCTACCAGATCAACCAGAGTCCGCTGATTTTTGAGATTGCCAAATACGGCTCGCCGTTCGCTGCGGGCAAACGTCCTGTGGCTCTGGCGGAAGACCCTACCGGTAAACATCTCTATGTGGCCGATGCCGAAGCGGACAGCCTGTCCTTGTTCCGGGTGCATTTCCAGAGCGGGGTGCTGGAAGCTTTGCCCGGTTCGCCGCTGGCGACCGGTAAGTCACCCCGCTCGGTACAAGTGCATCCTGACGGTGACTGGGTCTATGTACTTAACGGCGGCAGTAATGACATCAGTCGTTATCGCCGTGACCGGCTACAGGGAACGTTGAGTGAAATAATGCCCCGGGTTGCAGCAGGTCCGCAGGCCAGGAGTCTGCGGTTGGACCCTGCCGGGCGCTATCTTTATGTGCTTGCCGAAGAAGAGGGCAGACCACTGCAACGTTATGCAGTGGATGTGGCCAGCGGTGCATTGGAGGTGCAAAAGACACAGCAGCGCGAGGGGTTTCGGGAGCTGGTATTTCCGGTATTTTCAGACTAAAAAAGGCCGGGAATAAAACGATATTTCACCTTTTTGCGGTAGGCTTGGTACTCCGCAAACTTCGACAGATGGCGTTCCTCGGTGAGGGCACGCAACACATAAATGACTCCCCACATGAAATAGCCGAAGAGGACTTTCATCGTCCAGAACTTTCGATAGATGGCGCTTTGTACCAGCCACAGTAGCAACTTGGTGGTGGTGCCTGGGTGACGGATCAGTGCGTAAGGGCCACGAGTCTGCAATTTTTTCAGAGTAATGTTGGCGACTGAGGGACCCAGTGAGGTGTCGCTGTAAATGTGGCAGACCTGGATGCCCAGTTCCAGTACCTTGACGACGTAAAAAAATGTGACACTGCCTATCAGCAGGTCGTCGATGCGGCCGCTGGCGACGAAGGGAGCAAAGGTGAATAATGAGCTGGTGACTTCATTCAACGGGAAATAAACACTCAGACACACCAGCCAGCCACCGGGAGTGAGGTCGACGGAGCGGCTGCGGTTTTCAAGCCAGCGGGATTCCAGAGTATAGGCCACGGCGGCATTGATGACATCCAGCAGCCATAACATGGCGCTGAGCATGAAGAACAGGGTTAACCACTGGTAGTCTGTCAGTTGCCGGTAGAGCAAGTCGAGGGTGTTCATGGCAGTGGGGATGATCTGTTCCACCATCACCGGAATGAAATAGGCGCGCATCAGCAGATTCAGGAAGACTTTGCGGTTGTAGGGCTTGTGCAGCACGTAAAAAATGGAATGGGTTGAATCGCCGCGCAAGGTGCGTAACAGCATTTGTTTGCCCATGTGGATGAAGCGTACCGCCGGGTCGTAAAAGTCTTCTGTGCGTGAGGCCTTGAAGGTAAGGGTGAGGGCAAAATAGGGCAGCCCCAGCCACAGATACCAATGCAGGAAAATGTCGAAAAACTGGTGGGTAGAGTCGTGTTCGGGGCCCGCATAAAGTGGTATCAACTGGTATAACTGGTCACCGCCATAAAGCACCACCAGCCATACCAGATAGCGTGCCAGGGCGCGCCGGAACAGACTTTCTACGGACAGGCTCTGATCAATATGGAAGTGGCTGTGGCCGTCCCGGCACTGGCGCACAAAATAAAGCAGAGCGTAGGCTACTGCCAGTACCAACACTGGCAGGAAAAAATAATCCTGATGTAGACCGAACAGGCTGATCGCATAAACAGAGCCAGCAGTAACCAGCAGATTGGTTGACACATAAAAATGTGGGCGCAAGGCTGCTGGGCGAGGGTTGTCCATGTTATCTCGGGTCTATGTTAAGGAATGGAAATTAAATAACTGACACCTAGATTCTGCAAGTGATCGTGCTTGCGCAGTGCAAGATGGTGTTGATTCTCAGGTTTGTTCTGCATATTTTCTGTGCAACTCTCGCATAGGATTAATCCCGTTTCGAGACCCGTGTTACTCACACAGATGATTACCCTCCTCAAGGAAGGACCGAGTGGAGGAATGCTCACAGCGCCCGTTTTCTATCCTTGTCAGCAAATTACCGCATCTACTTTCATATGGCCATTGGTTTTCTGCTGGTGGCATTAACTCATTGATTTTTTAGTTGTTATTTTTGATGCTCCATATTCAATTTTGGCATTATTGGGTCGATATAGCAGGCAATCATGGCGAAAAATACACATACGACACAACGGTTTGGATGATTTGGCAAGTAATATGAAGCGCCACTGGCTAACCGTCTTTGCCGTCCAATGGATTGTTGTTTTTGTCATTGGTGTGGGGAATAGCAGGGAAGTGGTGGCTTTGGTAGCACGTTTGCCTGTAGCAACTGCCATATTGCGGTGCCTCATGGCTGGAAAAACAAGGTCTTTCTGGTGAACCTGAACGATGTAGGGCCTGAGGTGGGCCTGCCGACAGGTACGGTCATTAATCGATATACCGACCTCAACTGGGAGGGTAACGG
>QIGJ01000375.1 GCA_003229995.1 Gammaproteobacteria bacterium
ACAACTGCTGCCGGGTTTTGAATGGCTCAGCTGGAAAAGTTTTTTCCTGGGATTGATTGAGGCCTACGGCTACGGTTGGTTTTTCGCGTTGGTCTGGGTGCCCGTTTATAACTTTGTTACGTTGCGAGGTGAATGAGAAAAAATTGTAATTATTGATGCTGCATTTATTGACAATTTCGGCGAAGTAGCCCTTCATTTCCAAAACAAAAAGGTGGATAACATCATGTTAACCGGGGTCAATACACTCGAAGGTGCAAAAGCAGGGCGACAAATTCTGACTTTCCGCGCTATTTTGACATCATCAAACGCGCACTCAAGCAGGAAGGGCTATTTCTCAACCACGGCATCACCAACGATACCGGTTGGCAGGACACGCCAATTACCCATTTCATCAACAGCTATGTCTTTCCTGATGGTGAACTGACTCGCATTGGCACCGTGATCAATGCGATGGAAAAAGCTGGTTTTGAAGTTGTCGATGTGGAAGGTCTGCGTCGCCACTATGCCCTGACCCTGCGTAGCTGGGTGCAGGCACTGGAGGCCAACCGGGAACAGGCCGTCGCTATGGTGGGAGAAGCAAGCTACCGGGTATGGCGTTTGTATATGTCGGGTTCTGCCTACTATTTTGACGAAGGCAGCATTAACGTTTTTCAGGTGTTGGCGGGACATAACCGCGAACCGCTGGTCATTTCCCTTCGGCGGGATGAAATGTACGCCAAAGGCTGCGAGTGCCCGCCTGTTAAAGGTGAAAAGTCGGACATTCAATTAAAAGGACACAAGATGTCACCGGGATATCGCAAAAATAACCCGATAAAAAAAAACAGGCCCACGGAGGTTTGGCGTCATTTTTTTGATGCGCACCCGGAGTATTTGGCGCGGCATTATTGGTGGGCTTATTTGTGGCGATTTGGTGTATGGTTTTTCGATCATCAACCCATCATCAATGCCATTCTTTTTGGACAGTATCAGGCACTTAAAACACATGCACTGCATGCCTGTATGACAAATCGGCCAAAGGGCCAACTGTTACAGCTTACCTGTGTATATGGAAGTCTTACGCCCTCATTGATCAAATCAATGAAAGATGATGATCTGTATCTGATGGATGTTGCGGATGTACAGCTGGATGCAACACGTCAAAAACTCAGCGATAAAGAAAAAAGCCGATTACTGGCAGCACGTATGAATACGGAACATCTCGCTTATTGCGACAATGCATTTTCTACTGTTTTGATGTTCTTCCTGTTGCATGAATTACCATCCGCCGCACGAGAACACACGCTTGATGAAACCCTGCGCGTGTTGCAGCCCGGTGGGCGTCTTGTCATCACCGAATATGATCAGTACCCTCGTCAGCATTTTTTATGTTGGTGGTGGCCAATGCGTATTTTATTATTACGTCTGGAGCCTTTTCTGGATGATTTTTGGCACCGGGACCTTTTTGCTGTATTGAGTCGTCATGCAAGGACGTATAATAAAACACTCAGGCAAGTGGATGAATTCCATTGCTTTTCTGGGTTCTACCGAGTGTGTGTCTTTGAAGTGAATGACCCGGATGGTAAATGAAAAACTATCAGAAGCCCCTTGAATATATGAACAATAACCATGCCAGCGACACCCTTCCAAAGTACCCCCGAATTGGAGTGGTATTAAGCTCGGGAGGAGGGCGTGGTGTTTATGCGCATACGGGTTTTCTTATGGCGCTGGAAACATTGAAGTTGCCTGTTACAGCACTTGCAGGTTGCAGCGCGGGGGCATTGGTCGGAGGAATTGTTGCCAGTGGTACTCCTTTGCCAGACTGGTTTGCCACGCTCGGCAAGGTACAGCGAAAAGAGTTTTGGAAACCAGGTTCTTTGCCGGGTTTGCTGTGGCGCATGCTGTACGACAAAGGGCGAGGTATTACCGGCATTTCAGACACCCAATGGGCGATAGAATTTTGTCGAAAAAATCTCACTGCAAAAACGTTCGAAGATTGTCAATTTCCTTTTTATGCCCTGGCAATCAACCTGGATAGTGGGGAAAAAACTATTTTTTCAGAAGGGGAAATAGCGCCCCGCATTATGGCGAGTGCCGCAATCCCCATTGTGTACCAACCGGTAAAAATTAACGGTGAATATTTTTGTGATGGCGCGGTGGTCGATTTTGCACCCACCGATGCGATTTGTTGTTTGCATAACCTGGATGTGGTTATTGTGCATCATGTATCACAACGTTTTGATCAAAAAAAAAGTATTGATCATGCGTTAACTGAACCCTGGACATTGCTGAAAATCACTGATCGCCTGCTTTATCGAAATCGTCCATGGTACTTGTCAGACGAAGGTGCATCCTCACAGCGAATTTCATCACAACGTTGTCCTTGTGGCTGCGGTGCAATCATCATTGTCATAGAACCGGAATTGCCTGAATTAACCTGGCCAATGACCAGGGGTGGTATTCACGTATTGCGTGAAGCACAACAACAAACGACAGAGTTATTGACACCGTTCCAAGCTGCCTTGCAGACTGATTCACGGGGAATGTTTCCAAAGGTTTTTAAGGCGTGCGATGACAACAACAAATAACAAAAAGGGTTTTTTGTGGAAATAAATGAACAATATGTATGGCTCTTGTGGTCCAGTGCTTTTTTGATTCCATGGGTCATTATCTATATCAGCTTCCCGGCACACCGGCGTGCCATGTTATGGGCCAGTCTGTTTACCACCCCCTTTGGTTTGAGTGAGCCATTATTTGTACCGGAATACTGGAGCCCGCCCAGTCTGTTTGATCTGGCTTTACGCACAGGCTTTGATATTGAAAGTCTGATTTTTTGTTTTGGTATTGGTGGCATAGCCGCAGTGATGTATAATCTTTTAACACGCCGGGTTCCCGTTGCTGTACCGACAAATGAACGTGAGCGGCCTTTGCATCGTCATCATTACAAGGCATTGGCTGCACCTTTTATTACCTTTGTGCCACTGTATTTTTTACCGTGGAACCCTATTTACCCTTCTATTGTCGCCATGGCTGTTGGTGCTGTGGCCAATATCCTTTGCCGTCCGGATTTAAAATGGAAGACCGGGATTGGCGGGCTGTTATTTTTGGTTTATTACGCATTATTCCTTGTCGGTCTGGAGTGGTCTGCCCCTGGCTATATTGATCGTGTCTGGAACTTATCGGCATTGAGCGGGATCAATATTGCATTTATGCCTTTGGAAGAACTGCTTTTTGCTATTACCTTTGG
>QIGJ01000038.1 GCA_003229995.1 Gammaproteobacteria bacterium
TTGGATACGCCACCGGACACCTTGGCGTAGGACAGAGTGTCGGTGATCTTACGCGTGGCCTCTATGAAATCCACGCCGTAGTTGTTGTGTTCTTCAATGCCGGTGGCTATGGCAAAAATATTGGGGTCAAAAATGATGTCTTCTGGCGGGAAGCCAACAACTTCTGTCAGAATTTTATACGAGCGTGTGCAGATCTCAATTTTGCGTGCTTCAGTATCAGCCTGCCCGTCTTCATCGAAGGCCATAACGATCATCGCTGCACCGTATTGACGGACTTTTTTGGCGTGTTTGATGAACATCTCTTCGCCTTCTTTCAGCGAAATAGAGTTGACAATGCCTTTGCCCTGATTGCATTTGAGACCGGCTTCGATGATTTCCCATTTGGAGGAGTCGATCATCACCGGCACTTTGGAAATGTCCGGCTCCGAGGCGATGAGGTTGAGAAAATCGCGCATCGCGGCAACGCCATCGAGCATGGCTTCATCCATGTTGATATCGATGACCTGTGCGCCGTTTTCCACTTGCTCCCGGGCCACGCTCAGCGCTTCGTCAAATTGTTCTTCGAGAATCAGTCGTTTGAATTTGGCGGAGCCGGTGATGTTGGTACGTTCACCGACGTTAACAAATAACGATTCGGCGGTGATGTTGAGTGGCTCCAACCCTGCCAGGCGGCAGGTGTGGTCGTCTTCAGGCACCTCGCGCGGCGCGTGTTTCTCTACGGCATCAGCGATGGCTTTGATGTGGGGTGGGGTGGTGCCACAGCAACCACCGATAATGTTCACAAAACCGCTTTTTGCCCATTCTTCGATTTCTGCCGCCATTTCTTCCGGCGTTTCATCGTATTCGCCGAATTCGTTGGGCAAACCGGCGTTGGGGTGGCTGTTGATGTGACAGTTGGCAATGCCTGAAATTTCTTCCACGTACTGACGTAACTCCGCTGCACCCAATGCACAGTTGAACCCAAAACTAATGGGCTCGATGTGGCGCATCGAGTTCCAGAAGGCCTCGGCGGTTTGGCCAGACAGCGTGCGCCCGGAGGCATCGGTAATGGTACCGGAAATCATCACTGGCAGGCGCTTGCCACTGGTTTCAAAGTAATCTTCGATGGCGTACAACGCAGCTTTGGCATTGAGTGTATCGAAGATGGTTTCCACCAGAATAATATCGGAGCCACCGTCCACCAGACCTTTGGTGGCCTCCAGATAGGTTTCACACAGCGTGTCGAAATCGATGTTGCGATAACCAGGGCGGTTGACATCCGGCGACAGAGTGGCGGTGCGGTCAGTGGGGCCGAGCACCCCGGCCACGAAGCGGGGCTTGTCGGCCGTTGCGCGTGAATCACAGGCGGCACGGGCCAGTCTGGCAGATTCCAGGTTCAACTCGTAGACCATGTCCTGCATGTGATAGTTGGTCATGGATACTGCGTTGGCGCTGAAGGTGTTGGTTTCGACAATGTCGGCACCAGCGTCCAGGTATTGCTCATGAATGTCGCGGATGATCTGTGGCTGGGTTAACGACAGCAGGTCATTATTACCTTTCAGGTCGCTGTGCCAGTCGGCAAAACGTTCACCGCGATAACCGGCCTCGTCCAGACTGTGTTGCTGGATCATGGTGCCCATGGCTCCGTCCAGAATGAGAATTTGGTTTTTGAGGCATTTTTCGAATTCAGTCATGGGGATACCGGGATACGGGAGAAAATAGCCAGATATTCTAGCATAAAGTGCCGGGGGCTCAGTGCCGTGCTTTTAGCATTGTTCCCAAGGCAGGTTATGGAAACGCCAGCCACCCAAAGTGGAACGATGATGCTCGTCATCCAGCTCACCCTCGAAACCTTCTAATATGTTGTAGACATCATTAAAGCCCTCTTTGAGCAGGGTTTCCCCGGCTTCGTGAGAGCGCTTGCCACTGCGGCAAATCAGCACCACAGATGTGCAGCTGTCACTGTCACAATTGAGTCCGCCAAGCATCACCTGGCGCACATGGGAAGAAAAAGTAGGATCCACCTTCCAGTCGGGTTCATCGATCCATGCCACATGTACGGCACCTTTCGGGTGTCCCACAAACAAAAATTCCATGGCAGAGCGCACGTCGATCAATACTGCGCTGGGATTCTCTTCCAGCAGCTTTTGCGCTTCGATGGGGCTGATACTTTTGACGTGCTTGTTGGTGCTCATGGTGTCATCCTTTGTCGGTAGGTTTACGTTCCCAGGGGTACTTTAGTCAGAGGTACTTTATCAAGGGTACTTTGTCAGGCTTTTTGTCGAGGCGTGCCATCACCCCGTTTTTTGCGAATACTGCGCGCAATGCCGGTGCTGATCAAAGTCAGGCCGATAAACAGGCCCAGTTGCCACAAACCTGCCATTTCGGGCATAACGAACCGGGTCACCAAGCCGACCAGTACAGCGGCAATGCCAATGGCGACAAAATAAACACAAGGGGCCACAAATTCACTGAGCACGAACAGCGCACCCAGTGCCCACCAGTGCCAGTGGTTCAGAATGTAAAGCATTTCCATGAGTCAGTACGCTGCCCTTTATTT
>QIGJ01000297.1 GCA_003229995.1 Gammaproteobacteria bacterium
AGCGGTGCATTCTACCGTCTGGTGAAAAAGTATCCAATCAGTTTTATGGGCGTCATTATACAACGTGAATTAAGGGCTGAATCACTCTGTAAACGCTTTTTTTACTGGGAGCAGCATCATTTCGTCTATGTTGTTAGCCGGAATCCAGAGGTTTACACACTAGGACAATCATTCCAGTACATCGGGAACTTTATATTATCGTGGTGCTGACAAGTAGCGTGTTATAAACGCAGAAGTCGCAAAGGCACAGAGGACGCAGAGAAAAACACTAAAAGGGCGCGTAAATACACCCTTGTAAGATCTCGAAAGCACTTCTGCTTTCAAAGCCTTATAAACCAACAGCTTAGAATATCTAAAATAAATACGCTGAATGGTTACCAAAAAAGATACTAAAAGTGGGCAAACTCTCCTATATTAGAAAAAACTTATTCACTGATTAATAAAACGCTCTTCAGCAATGAATTCAAACAAAAACACCACCTGACGGAAAACAGTTTTACCCGAACTCGCACGCTTCCCTTCGCAACACTGGTCACTTATTTTCTGAATTTAACGAAAGACTCCTATTCAGCAAGGACTCGATAACTTCTTTGCCGTATAGAGGCTGAGGCTTAACGTCAAAATCTGGTAGACTACATGTTCTGCGCCCGTAGCTCAGCTGGATAGAGTACTGCCCTCCGAAGGCAGGGGTCGCGCGTTCGAATCGCGCCGGGCGCACCATCTCCTTGTTGCCAATTTGGGACACTCAGAATCATCTGGAACAGTTCTTAATTTGCAATGGACGAACATCAATATACTCAAGCGCACTGCTATTTTAAGTGACACTAAAAATGGTGATGATCGGGAAATACCTCTTTCTTCCAAAGCTGTCGAGGTGATAGAGCAGCAGCCCCACCATATCACTGGCTTCCTCATTCTCTATTAGGGTAGGGGTGATTCCGTCACCCAGGCCTTCTCCCGTGTCTGTAAAAACACCAAGATCAAAGATCTGCGTTTCCATGATCTGCGCCACGAAGCCACCAGCCGTTTTTTTAAAATGGGTTTCGAGACTATGGAGGTCTCCGCTATCACCGGTCACAAAGACTTGGCCATGCTCAAGCGTTATACTCACTTAAAAGCTGAAGATCTGGCGAAGAAGTTAGGATAAAGCAAAGTAAGATTGTGCGGATGGTAGGGTAGCCAAAACAATTAAAATAATGAAATGGGGATGGCTTAAGTGTCAGATCAGTTTTTTGAAAAACCAATCTTGAACTCGCCATATGAGTATCCGGGTGCCCACTGGGAGCTTGATGAATCGGGTCAGCCGACACAGAAAATTGTCACTGCTCGTCGTAAGGCGGAGTTTATTACGCCTATTCCCAAGCCCCGCAAGCGAAAAGGACCCGTTGAACAGGCACAAATGGATTTAGGATCAGCAATCGGCTCGGATGGTGACGCACAACGGTACGATCCCACGCCGATTATTAACCAGCTGCGTAGTCATGTAGATGAGTGGCGCGAACTGAACAACCCAAATGACTGGGGTGTTACGCCCGAGACAGCGAGGCTGCTGCAACACTGGCGGCACCACAGTTTTAGTGAGATCCGTCCGTTTTTCTGTCAGATCGAGGCCGTGGAAGTGGCGATCTGGCTGACAGAAGTAGCCCCAAAGCTGGGCAATAAAGGCAAGATCTTTCTGAAGCACCTCGATAGCACTAACCCGATGTGAAAGTGGCGCAGAAGAGTGTCGGGTTAGTGACCGAGGCGGAGATGTTTACCCACCTAGCGGAAAAGTTTACTTCGAGCAACCGCCCGGTGTTCGATTACGCCATTGTGGACGAGGCGCAGGATATCTCTATTTCTCAGCTTCGTTGCATTGCGGCATTGGGCAACTATTCAGGGCAAGATCACTCGTGCCGCTTTGGTGCTGCTGGGTAAACCAGAGTCTGACCACTTTTTAACACCTGCGGTGGTTACTCTAAGGAATGATCGATAAATTACTGTCCTGCTTGTGGTGTAATATAATTCCATTTTGGTTCACTATCCAATCAAAAACCGACTGTTATTGTTCGAGCGTTCCTAAGCTGGATTGTAAAGGACCCGGATGGCCTAGAAGAGGACTATGAGCATTTTTCTGCACCGCTAATTTTAGCGGTGGGCAAGCTATTTTCCCGTATCCGTAATCTTAAATATCGCTATATGGCAGATAGCACCCTGTTTCCAGAAGAGGTGAATAAATACGATACCTGGGTTATTCGTGAAGCTTTGCACAATTGCATCGCTCACCAGGACTATCAATTAGGCGCAAGAGTGGTGGTGGAATTTCCAGACCGACTGGTATTTTCCAACAAAGGGGCTTTATCCCGGGTGATGTGGAACGGGTGATTAGCCTGGATGCTCCGGAACCTTACTACCGTAACCGTTTTTTAGCCCAGGCGATGGTGAGGTTAGCCGAGAGGATATTGATCAGTTATTGTGGGATAAACTGCCGGACTATATGACGGACAAACAGCGCAAGACTAAAATTAACAACTTGGTTAATGAGGGAAAATCCGACAAAAGTCGAAAAGCACAAGGTATCCAAAGTGGGTGCTGGTTACGGAATAGGCCTGCTAATAAATGCGAAATATATTCCGCATTTATTAGCAGGCTACAATATAAAAACTGGTTAACTTGTTGTTATTTATATGTATTTATGTTAATAACCATGAGAGCTTAAGACGTGATTAGGTAGTAGGCAGGGGTCGCGCGTTCGAATCGCGCCGGGCGCACCATTCTTAAAAATCAGCCATATTGTTTTAGCGCTGACAATGTGGACAATAATAACTCGCCCGTTGTGCTTGCTGAATATGTTTGATGGTTGTTCCACAAACATCACATGGCTCACCCGTGCGACCGTAGACCTGTAATTTTTGTTGGAAATATCCAGGCTTGCCTTCACTGCTGACAAAATCACGCAGGGTAGTGCCTCCCGCTTCAATGGCAGATACCAGCACGATCTTTATTGCCAAGACCAATCGTTGATAACGTTCCCGGCTAACTCGACCTGCCGCTGTCCCCGGTCTGATACCCGCACGAAATAACGCCTCGCTGGCGTAAATATTGCCCACGCCCACCACGGTTTTGCTGTCCATAATGAAGGGTTTGATGGCCAATTGACGTTTGCGTGACCGTTGAAACAGATAATCCACACTAAACACATCGTCCAGGGGTTCCGGTCCCAACGAGACGATAAGTTTATGTTTATCAGGTGAACGGCTGGTCCACAATACGGCACCAAAACGACGAGGATCGCGCAAACGTAAAATACAATCACTGGCAAATACGAGATCGACGTGATCGTGTTTGCCCACAGTGTCTTTTTTGTTTGCCAGCCGCAAACTGCCAGACATGCCCAGGTGAATAATGACGCTGCCCACGGCGGTGTGTAAAAACAGATATTTGCCCCGACGGCTGACATCCAACACTGTCTGCCCAGG
>QIGJ01000141.1 GCA_003229995.1 Gammaproteobacteria bacterium
GAATAATGGCGAATATCCTCGCGGTAGATGATTCCGCATCCATGCGACAAATGGTGGTTTTCACCCTCAAGAGTGCAGGACATCAGGTGACGGAAGCTGCGGATGGTCAGGCAGCACTGGATGTGGCAAAGGGTCAGAAATTTGATTTGGTACTGACCGACGTCAATATGCCACGCATGGATGGTATCACTCTGGCAAAGGAATTGCGCAGTTTGCCAAATTTCAAATTCACACCGATTTTAATGTTGACCACTGAAGCGGGTCTTAATAAAAAACAGGAAGGTAAAGCGGCAGGTGCCACGGGCTGGATTGTAAAACCTTTCAACCCGGAGCAGTTACTGGCTACGATTAAAAAAGTGACAGGTTAACATTATGTCCATCGATATGGAGCAGTTCAAGGTTACCTTTGTGGAAGAAAGCCTTGAAGGTCTGGATATCATGGAGTCGGTATTGCTGGATATGCATCCGGGTGCCGCCGATGCCGAGGCGATCGATAATATTTTTCGTGCGGCACATTCCATAAAAGGCGGTGCAGCCACGTTTGGTTTGGGCGATATTGCCAATTTTACCCATGTGGTTGAAACGTTGCTGGATGAAGTGCGTAATGGTGATCGTGATATTACCCAGGATGCGATTGTTCTGTTCCTGAGTTCTGTGGATTGTATTCGCGAAATGCTCAGTGCCGATCAGAATGGTGAAGCGATTGACCAGGCGAATATTGAACAAGTCAAGGCCGGGCTGGATAAAATGCTGGGCTCGAAACAGGAAAGTGAAACGGTTTCAGCAGAGGATAATGTAACGGCTTCAACCACTACTCAAGATACTGGTTGGCAAATAATTTTTAAACCGTTTCCTGGCATGTTACGTACAGGTAACGATGTTGTGCGTATGTTCCGGGAGTTAGCGAGTCTGGGTGAATTTAATGCGGTGGTGGATACCGAAAATTTACCACCGTTGGTTGATATGGACCCGGAAGAAGCTTATCTGAGTTGGCATATCACACTTAATGGTGACATTGAGAAATCACAGATCAGCGAAATATTTGAATGGGTTGAAGATGATTGTGAGTTGGAGATTCTTCCTCTGGCAGAAGGTAATGCTGAAACTGTTGCCAATGATACTGATAAAACTAACAAAGCCGACAAAACCAATAAAACCAATAAAACTACAGACGAAAACAAACCGGTTGATCTTCAGGTGGCAAGTCCACCGCCTGAACGTCGAGCAAAAGAAGATCGGCGTCAGGAAAGTGATCGTCGACAACCCGCCCGTAAGGCAGCCGCTCCCGAGTCATCATCCATTCGTGTTGGTATCGACAAAGTTGATGATTTGATCAATATGGTGGGTGAACTGGTTATTACACAGTCCATGTTAAGCCAATTGGGTGAAGATTTTGATATGAGCCGGGTTGAACGGCTGAATGATGGTCTTGCCGAACTGGAGCGTAATACACGCGAGTTACAGGAAAGTGTGATGCGTATCCGCATGCTGCCTATCAGTTTTGCCTTTAACCGTTTCCCCCGGATGGTACATGATCTCAGTGCCAAGCTGGATAAAAAAATTGAACTCACCATGTCCGGTGAACAGACCGAGCTGGATAAAACGGTGATGGAAAAAATCGGTGATCCGTTGGTTCATCTGGTGCGTAACTCCATTGATCATGGTATTGAAACGCCCGAAATACGCAAGGCCGCTGGCAAGCCAGAGACGGGAGTGGTTAATCTTAATGCGTACCATCAGGGCGGCAATATTATCATCGAAATCAGTGATGATGGTGCAGGTCTGAATGACGAAAAAATATTAGCCAAGGCTATCGAGCGTGGGCTGGTCGGTGCAAACGAAGAGCTGCCGGAAGAGAAAGTTTATGAACTGCTGTTTGAACCGGGTTTTTCCACCGCAGACGTAGTCAGTGATGTATCCGGTCGCGGTGTTGGCATGGATGTGGTGAAACGTAACATCATGGCATTGGGGGGGAGGGTTGATGTGAAGTCCGTGCCGGGCGAAGGCTCAACGTTCACGATTCGTTTGCCATTGACTCTGGCCATTCTGGATGGACAATTGGTTCGTGTGGGTGACAATACCTACATTATTCCGTTGGTTTCGATTGTGGAGTCTCTATTGGTGGATAAAAAAAATGTCAACGAAATTGCAGGAAAAGCCGAAGTTTACCAATTGCGCTCTGATTATCTTCCCATTATTCGCCTTTATGAAGTCTTTGGTATTGAGCCGGATCGGCGCTCTCTGGACGATGGCTTGCTGGTCGTGGTCGAAGGAGATGGTAAAAAAGGTGGCTTGTTAGTGGATGAATTACTGGGACAACAGCAGGTTGTTATTAAAAGCCTAGAAACCAATTTTCGCCGGGTCGAGGGATTATCAGGTGCCACTATTTTAGGTGATGGCACCGTGGCACTGATTGTGGATGTGTCTGGGGTGGTACGCCTTTCCAGAGAAGATGGGCGTTGTCCGAATGATCAGGTTGAGGCGGCCTGATAAAACAGTGAGAAAAACAGAATTTAGC
>QIGJ01000349.1 GCA_003229995.1 Gammaproteobacteria bacterium
ATTATTTACCGGGGCTTTGATCCGCAGGGGCAGCCCATTGAACGCGATGTAGAAGGTTTTCACGCCCGTCTGGTGCAGCACGAGGTTGACCATCTCGATGGCATTCTCTATCCACAGCGTATTGAAGATATGACGAAATTCGGTTTTGAAAAAGAATTGTTTGACGATTCCCTGGAAGAAACACCCGACGTGGAAGGCTCCTGTTGACTGACTCAACAATGAATATTCCTACTGAAATCCGTGTGCAGGCCGAAACCCTGCGTGAGCAAATCAATCACCATAATTACCGCTACTATGTGTTAGACGACCCGGAAGTGCCGGATGCGGAATACGACCGGTTGTTCCGCGAACTGCAAAACCTTGAAGAAAAATACCCGGCACTGGTGAGCCATGATTCCCCGACACAAAGGGTCGGAGCCCAGCCTCTTGCGGCGTTTGACGAAGTGCAGCATGTGGTCCCCATGTTATCACTGGGTAATGCTTTCAACGATGAAGACGTGCTGGCGTTTGCGCGTCGGGTGAACGAAAAACTCGACAGTGAAGACACCGTGTTTACTGCTGAACCCAAACTCGATGGACTGGCTATCAGCCTGCTGTACGACAACGGTGTCCTGGTACGGGCCGCTACTCGCGGTGATGGTATGACAGGCGAAAATGTCACCCAAAATATACGCACCATCAAATCGATTCCGTTACACATGCTGGGCAACGATTATCCGCGCCTGCTCGAAGTCCGTGGCGAAGTGTACCTGCCTAAAGCGGGTTTTGAGGCATTGAACAAGCGCCAGCGCGCGGCCGGTGAAAAGGCTTTTGCCAACCCGCGTAACGCAGCGGCGGGTTCACTGCGGCAATTGGACTCACGCATCACAGCCACCCGGCCACTGGCCATGTTTTGTTACGGCGTCGGACAAATGGAGGGTGGAACATTGCCGAAGGGTCACGCTGCTATTTTGCAACGCCTGAAAGACTGGGGCTTGCGCGTGTGTCCAGAAACACAGACTGTGCAGGGCATCAATGCCTGTCTGGAATTTTATCGGCACATTGCTGTGCAGCGCGACCAGCTGTCTTACGATATTGATGGCGTGGTGTATAAGGTTGATGACCCCGCTCAACAACAAATATTGGGTTTTGTTTCGCGAGCGCCACGTTGGGCTATTGCGCACAAATTTCCGGCAGAAGAAGCCATCACTCGGTTACTGGCGATTGATGTGCAGGTCGGACGCACCGGTGCATTAACGCCAGTGGCCCGGTTGAAGCCGGTAGAAGTGGGGGGCGTTACGGTGACCAATGCCACTCTGCACAACCAGGATGAAATTGACCGCATGGATTTGCGCATTGGCGATACCGTGGTGATTTACCGTGCCGGTGATGTTATTCCCAAAGTGGCCAGCGTGGTGTTATCCCGACGCCCTCAAAATACACAGTCCTTCAGAATGCCAGACCAGTGCCCGGAATGTGGCTCAGATGTAGAATGCGAAGACGGTGAAGCGATTTTACGTTGCTCCGGCGGCCTGTTTTGTCCGGCACAACGCAAAGAAGCCATCAAGCACTTTGCCTCGCGACGCGCCATGGATATTGAAGGCCTGGGTGACAAATTGGTGGAGCAATTAGTGGATGCCGGACTGGTACAGACCCCAGCGGATTTGTTTCAACTGAAACCGGAAACTGTTGCCGGGTTGGAACGCATGGCAGAAAAGTCCGCCGCAAACTTACTGACGGCACTGGAAAAAAGCAAATCCACAACCTTGGCGCGCTTCCTATTTGCGCTGGGCATTCGGGAAGTGGGTGAAACCACCGCACAAAACCTTGCGAATCACTACAGAACGTTGGATGCGATTATGCAGACCGACGAAGAAGATTTGCAGACCGTATCGGATGTTGGCCCTATTGTTGCCGTGTATGTGGTGACTTTTTTCAAACAAGCCCATAACCGGGAAGTGATTGAGCAATTGCTGGTGCAGGGTATGCACTGGCCGATTATCGAAGCCGTCGAAACGGAAAGCTTGCCGTTGACAGGAAAAATCGTCGTACTTACCGGTACCCTGAACAGCCTGGGGCGCAGTGAAGCCAAAGAAAAATTACAGGCCTTGGGTGCCAAAGTAGCAGGCAGTGTCTCGAAAAAAACTGACTTGGTGATTGCCGGAGAAGCCGCAGGCTCAAAACGGGAAAAGGCAGAAATACTGGGCATTGACATTCTGGATGAAGCAGGGCTGTTGGAATTATTGGAAAAATAGTGTGCTGCACGATGTTGTAACGGGTGTTACGCAGGCCTCAGTCAGAATGTGGGTTGTGGTGTTATGCTGTAGTAGGGGTAATCCCTTGTGGTTGCCCAAATGTTGGTGCTACTGGCATACATTGGGCACCTACAAGGGCATAACCGTCAGGTTACGCAAGCCTGTTAATTATTTAGATAATGAAAGTCTTCATTAATCAGTCGTTTGAAAGTGATCATCATCATTCGAGTGACGTGAGTTTATTCTTCCTTTAGGCAATCGAGTTTACAGGAT
>QIGJ01000135.1 GCA_003229995.1 Gammaproteobacteria bacterium
ACCTGATCGACAGAAATGGCCAGGTGGTGCTGACTCACATGGGGTTCCGCTCCGAAGACACAGACAAACTGGAAGCCACTATTCAATCGCTGCTGGAGGAATAGGCATGATAAAAGCCGTTCTGCCTTCAGCGTGTATCGGCTTGGCGCTAAGTGCATGCAGCTTAGAACCGGTGCAACCCTGGGATCGGGATTTACTGGCCCAGCAAAAAATGCAACTGGTCGCTGATCCACTGGAAATCTATCTTGATAACCACACCTATTTCAGCAAAGAAGCCTCCAGTGGTGGGCAAAGCGTGGGTGGCGGGGGCTGTGGATGCAATTGAAAAAAACACGACAAAGCCCACGTCACATTCGCCGCCAACTGGCAGCGGCCACCTGTAGTTTGCTCGCTGGAGCCAGCCACGCGAACA
This sequence comes from Gammaproteobacteria bacterium, assembly GCA_003229995.1. Lineage (GTDB taxonomy): Bacteria > Pseudomonadota > Gammaproteobacteria > SZUA-152 > SZUA-152 > SZUA-152. The sequence continues at coordinate 413 of QIGJ01000135.1, forward strand.
GCCTGATTGCCTCCGGCGATAACTGGAAAATTGATTCCGCGTTATTGATTTATGCCGAGAAAGACCGTGTGTCACTGGCGGAAGGTATATTGAACATCCGTAAAGAAATTGATGATGACGAATTTATCAATGCGCGCATCGTCACCGATGTTTTAACCGGCTCATCTCCCAATGGTGCAGTACCTTCCAATACCGCACAAACCTTTACCAACCCCTCGGGCAATTCAAGTTATACCGAAGCAGCAAACACCACGCCGTTAAACCACACGTTCAAAGATTTTCGCAACGCCCTGAGCGTGACGTGGGATAAACCTTTAAGCAAAAACTTGCGTGGCACCATCGGCGGCAATATATCCCGGGAATATGATTACCTGTCTACTGGCATTTCTGCCTCCCTCGCGCAGGATATCAACCAGCGCAATACCACATTCACCCTGGGCATTTCTTTGAACAAAGACACTTGGAACCCGGTAGGTGGCGTTCCCATTGGTTTTACAGTGATGCCTGATTTCCCCGCCCAAAAAGCCATCGACGGAGCCAGGACTGACAAAACCGTTAAAGAAATACTCTTGGGGGTTACGCAGGTCATCAACCGCCAGACATTAATGCAGGTAAACTACAACCGGGGTCAGAGCGATGGTTACCTCACCGATCCGTACAAAATTCTTAGCCTACTGGAAAACGATGGCAGCGGAAATTTACGGACGGGCAATGCTTATATTTACGAAAATCGTCCCGATCAGAGAACCTATCAAAGCCTGTATTGGAAAGGTGTGCATCAGTTCCCCAATGAGAATGTACTCAACGTGTCTTATCGGTATTTTTGGGATGACTGGGGGATTCAGTCACACACGGTAGACCTGCGTTACCGTTTTGATTTCGATGGCGGTCATTATTTACAACCACATCTGCGTTATTACCAACAGGGTGCCGCTGATTTTTACCGGCAAACACTCATCGATGGTGAAGAAACCACGTTATCATATGCCAGTGCCGATTATCGGTTGGGGGAATTTGTCACGCAAACCATCGGCCTGAAATATGGCTTTGAATTCAAAAACGGGGCTGAAATCAATTTTCGTGCAGAAATGATCACCCAAAAAGGGAAAGACCGTCGCACAGATGCGGTCGGCATATTACAAAACCAGCAACTGTTCCCGGATAACGAGGCTTACCTTTTACAGGGTGGGCTGTCGCTGGATTCCGACATGGTGATTAAATATATTATGCGTTTTTTCAAATAACTGTGCCAGACCTTGAGCGCAGGGCAGATTATTTTGTTGGTCATTTCGAGGCCATGGCCAGCAACTGTGAAGTATTGATCGACACCCACGATAAAAACCTGGCGCAGACAATAACCCGCCTTGCCGCCACTGAAGTCTGTCGTATTGAACAAAAATACAGTCGCTACCGTGACAACAATATTCTGCACCAGATTAATCAAGGTACAATCATCAAGGTTGATGAAGAAACGGCCCGCCTGCTGGATTATGCACAACAACTTTATCAATTAAGTGAAGGGAAGTTTGATATCACTTCTGGCGTGTTACGTCGTGCTTGGCACTTTGATGGCAGTGATAACATTCCCTCCACCGCCCGGATTGATACCCTGCTGCCGTTAATTGGCTGGGAGAAAGTGCAATGGCACCATCCGCAAATTCAGCTCGGAAAAGGCATGGAAATTGACTTCGGCGGCATCGGTAAAGAATATGCCGCCGATCGCGCAGCGTTGATTGTCAACACATTTGTTGCCGGGCAACCTGACACACATTCATGCAGTACTTCGGTATTAATTAATCTTGGTGGTGATCTGGCTGTTACCGGACCCCGTAAAAACGGCAATGGCTGGCAGGTTGGTGTTCAGGTTGGCATTAGTTCCGACACATCAACAATGTCGCCACAAGACGCTGATTTTTCACTCAAACAGGGAGGAGTCGCCACCAGCGGCGATGCAAACCGTTATCTGGAAAAAGACGGTAAACGCTACAGTCATGTGCTGGACCCACACACCGGATGGCCGGTAAAAAATGCACCTGCCACCATTACTGTGGTTGCAGACAGCTGTACTGATGCTGGTATGCTCAGCACCATGGC
>QIGJ01000071.1 GCA_003229995.1 Gammaproteobacteria bacterium
CCCGGTTTTGCGGCCCGCAGCCAGCAGCAGGACATGGCCGAAGTAACGGCTCGTGCGCTGGAAAATAATGAAATGCTCATTGCCGAAGCCGGTACCGGCACGGGAAAAACTTACGCTTATCTGGTGCCTGCGCTGTTGTATAGCCAGGAGTACGGTAAAAAAGTGATGATTTCCACCGGCACCAAAAACCTGCAAGACCAGCTTTTTCATCGTGATTTGCCCACAGTGCGCAAAGCATTAGGAGTGTCCACATCCGTGGCGCTGCTTAAAGGGCGTGCCAATTATTTGTGTCACCACCGGCTGGAAAAGGTGGAAGGTCAACGTTTGCGCCCTGAGCAGCAGGATCAACTGGCACGTATTCGCACTTGGTTGGGTCGTACAACGTGTGGTGATATCGCCGAGCTGAATGTCGTACCGGAAGATGCGTCTATTTGGCCAAAGGTGACCTCGACCATGGATAATTGCCTGGGCGGTGAGTGTCCGGTTTACAGCGATTGTTTTGTGGTAAAAGCTCGAAAAAATGCGCAGGCTGCCGATGTGCTGGTGGTCAATCATCACCTGTTTTTTGCAGATTTGGCATTGCGTGACGAAGGGTTTGGTGAGTTGTTGCCCGGGATCAACGCTTTTATCTTTGATGAAGCCCACCAATTACCCGATGTGGCCAGTACCTTTTTTGGCAGTAATCTCAGTGCACGGCAGCTCAATGAACTGGCGCGTGATGCACTCGTCGATGTGCTGACCGAAGCGCGGGATGCCGATGCGGTACAAGCCAGTATTACCTGCTTGGAAAAAGCGGTGCGGGATTTTCGTTTAGCCCTGGGTAACGATACAAAACGTGCTCCCTGGACATCCATGGATGACAATGTGGCATTGGCCACGGCCACCGAAGATTTGCTCGAATCACTGGCGCGTTTAGCGTCAGACCTGGAACCACTGGCCGAACGTGGCAAGGGATTGGAGCGCAGCTGGCGACGTTGCTTGGATTTGAAAGCCCGATTGGACCAGTTTGTCAACGGCGGCAGTGACGAGCAGGGTGTCATCCAGTGGTTCGAGACGCACGCACGCGGCTTTGCGCTGCATATGACGCCACTGGAAATCAGCGAAACCTTTCGCGGCCATGTTGATAAACATAAAAGTGCATGGATTTTTACCTCGGCGACCCTGGCGGTGGGTGATGTTTTCACGCATTTTTCCCGTGAATTAGGGATAGAGGATGCCCATGCCCGGCGTTGGGACAGCCCTTTTGATTTTGCCAGACAGGCGTTGTTGTATGTGCCTGCCGCATTGCCACCGCCCAATACGCCGGACTACACGATGGCAGTGATCGACGCCGCGCGACCGGTGATCGACGCCAGTGGTGGTCGTACTTTTTTCCTGCTCACCAGTTACCGTGCGCTGAATATTGTCGCTCGTGAGTTGGAAGGCAGCATAGACTATCCGCTGCTGGTACAAGGTAGTCTGCCGCGCGGCGAATTGCTGGATCGTTTTCGCGAACAAGGCAACGCCATATTGGTGGGCACCAGCAGTTTTTGGGAAGGGGTGGACGTGCGCGGGGAGGCGTTGTCCTGTGTGATTATCGACAAACTGCCGTTCAGCTCGCCGGGTGATCCGGTGATGCAAGCGCGGCTCGATGCTATGCGCGAACGTGGGCTGAATCCATTTTTTGATTATCAAGTGCCACAGGCGGCCATTACGCTCAAGCAGGGTGTCGGGCGGCTGATCCGCGACGTCAATGATCGCGGTGTCTTGATGATTTGTGACCCACGGTTGTTTGGCAAAGGTTATGGCCGTATTTTCCGTAACAGTCTGCCACCCATGCCGATCAGTCGGGATGTAGCGGATGTGCAGCAGTTTTTTGCGAGTGAGAAAAAACAGGGAGTGGTCAATTCGTGAAACTGTTGGCCATTGAAACCGCCACCGATGCCTGCTCAGCGGCGCTGTCCATTGACGGTGAACTGCGCGAGCGTTTTGAAATCGCACCACGCGCTCACACCGAACGCATTCTGCCAATGATTGATGAACTCATGGCGGAAGCGGGTATGACAATCTCGCAAGTAGACGCCATGGCCTTCGGGTGTGGCCCTGGTGCATTTACCGGTGTGCGGATTGCCGTGGGTGTGACACAAGGTATTGCTTTTGCAGCGGATTTGCCAGTGGTACCGGTTTCGACGCTGGCAGCGTTGGCACAAGGTGCGGGAGGAGATCGGGTGCTCGCGGCGCTGGATGCACGCATGGATGAAGTCTACTGGGGTGCTTATCAGCGCAATGTTGCAGGCCTGATGGAAGGGGTTGGTGAGGAATGCGTTTCACCTCCTGATGATGTGCCATGTCCCCCGGGTAATGACTGGCAGGGGGCAGGAGCAGGCTGGATGGTTTATGAAACGAGATTATCAGCACGTTGTGCAGAACAACTGACATCGTGGGATGGCACGGGCTTTCCGCATGCCCGTGATGTGGCACTGCTCGGAATAGCGGGTTATGAGGGGGAGTAAATGCTGAGCAAGCGCTCCCAGTGTATTTGCGCGATAAAGTTACCTGGAAAAAAGTCCGATAGAGTACATTATCAAAATAAATAGCGTTGACGGTGTACTTAAGGTGTGAATTAAGGGCTAAATCACTCTGTAAGCACTTTTTTTTACTGGGAATACTGTCATTCCGGCATGTTGTTAGCCGGAATCCAGAGGCTTTAAACCTTCGGGCAATCGTTCCAATACATTGGGCACTTATATTGTCGTGGTACTGACAAGTGGCGTGTTATAAACGCAAAGGTCGCAAAGGCGCAGAAGACGCAGAGAAAAACACTAAAAACTCTGTGCCCTCTGCATCTCTACGGCCTCTGCGTTAAATACCCGGTAATTTTTAAAAAGCGTGTTTTCAGCGCTTAATTCACATTTGAAGGTAATGCCATTAAGTTAAGTCAATTCTCCTGTTTGTTGTAGAGTGGTGGTGAGCCTGCGAACCCCAACGTTGCCAATGTTGTTGGGGTTTGCAAGCTCACCACCAACCTACGATTTGTTAACTTAATGATATTAAAACTTAAAGTATTTTGTATAAATGCTATAGTATCGTAATGAAATATAAGGCTTTTTGCATGCGCCCAGGTTTCGGACGGTAGCCCAAAACACGACAAAATACGGGAAACTCAATGGTTGTAAAGACGTACCGGACTCACATTATTCCACTGATGGTTTCATTGCTCGTCATTGTTTTGGCGAGTTGTGGAGGTGCTTCCACCAAAAATAACAATGCAGCGTTCGCCAAACCCATGTCCAAG
>QIGJ01000221.1 GCA_003229995.1 Gammaproteobacteria bacterium
ATGCAATTGCCACCACGCGTTTTTTCAGCAGCCGTTCGCTGTCAATCAGTAGTGATGGTAATACACTGTATGTTGGCACACAAAGTGATGGCATTCTGAGATCGACAGATACGGCTGCAAGCTGGGCTCCCGTGACCAACACCAACAATGGTTTAACAACCGATACCATCCGTACCCTGGCTATGCTGCCCAACAATACAAGCATAATTTATGCGGGCACAACCACTGGATTATTTTTTACGAGAGACAGCGGTGCAACATGGGCTGAAGCGTCAACGGAAATGAACGTGCAGGATATTACCATTAACCCCAATGATCCCACTGAGCTTTTCGCAGGAACAACGGAGGGTGTTTTTAGAAGCATTGATAGTGGCGTAAACTGGACGGTTATCAATAATGGCATTCGTAGTTTTGCGGTGACGAATGTTATTACTCACCCAATAAATTCAAACATTCAATATGTAGGCTCGCGTAATAGTGGCGTGGCTAAAACAACGGACGGCGGGGCAACCTGGTCCTTTGTTAATACCGGGATTACAGACTTACACATTCAAACTATAGCCATCTCATCCGACAGCCCCGACACCCTCTACATTGGGACTGTGAATGCCGGTGTGTTTAAAACATTCGATGGTGGAACAAATTGGAACACTATGAACTCAGGACTGGGTAATGTCGATGTGCGCAAGCTCGTTATCGACCCCAATCAACCCTATCTTATTTACGCAGGAACACGAGCGGGCATCAGCCTCTTGGTCGACGAGGATCGCAACAATAATGGCAACCTGGATGCCGGAGAAGACCTTAACAATAACGGTCTTCTCGATAACAGCTGGAGTGTGATGAACAACGGCATTGCCGGTCAACATGACATTATCGTCAAAACAATGATTATTGATCCCAATAACACCAGTACACTTCTATCCAGCACGGCATCAAGCGGTATTTTTACCAGCACGAACTCAGGTGCAAATTGGAATAACACTTCAGTAGGTTTAACCAATAACTTTATCTACGCCATGGCGATCACTCCTGGCGACTCCAACACCATTTATGCAGGCACGCGAGGCAGCGGTTTATTTAAAAGCATTGATGGTGGTCTGAGCTGGCTTGCGAATAACACGGGACTTGCCAGTAACGACAGCGACGGCATTGTGCATATCAACGCCATCGTCATTGACGGTGCTTCACCTGCCACTGTGTACGCAGGCACACAAGACAACGGGGTATTCAAATCAATGGATGCAGGCAGCAGCTGGACCCACTTAAACGACGGCCTTACCAATAACACGATCAACAGCTTGACCCTCATCAACAACAGCACGCCACCTGTATTACTGGCAGGCACGGAAGGTGATGGCGTGTTTGAGATTCAGTCAAGCACGGCAAGCTCCAGCTCAGCAGCGTTAAAGAGTGATACAAGTCCTCGTGACAGTAACAACAATACCAACGGCGGTGGCGGCATTATATTTCCAGGTTTATTGATATTGCTGGCATTGGCTTGGGCAAAGCTAATGATACCCTTGCCCCAGATTAGAAAACCATGCTCACTTTAACACTTTGGTATTGCTATACCCATGGCGTTTAAAACTTAGGTGTTGCTGTCCTACCTCGGCCATCCTTGGCCTCGTTGTCATCTCGCCTTACAAGTAGGGAATAGGAAACAAAGCCAAGAACACGGTCGTAACGCATCCAGGAAAGCCTCGAAGTTTTATAAAAAAAACTATTTTCTGCAGGTTTTTAGTGGGGACCGTGCTTCAGTATAACTTTCTCCGAGCTAAAAAACAGAGTGGTTTTTTATATTAAATCATGAGGTTATTTAACATTCGGGCGTGCACTAGTTACTAATGCCCACCTTTCAGAGTTTATTTACATCACCTATCTTCACGCCAGAAAACCAGATCATTGCAAAATGTGAATTTACGCATAGTTATAGTGATTTATTTCTCTTACAGCTAAAGACACCCTCCTCCCAGACCGATAGTTTTATTGAGGCGATAAAAACGCCCTCTCAGTAACAATTCAAGTTGTCGCTGCGGAGTCACAAACTGGAGCGAACCATGCAAAACAAGGCTTACAAGAAATCAGTATGTTTTTTCCTGGCGATAATATTTACTTTTTTCGCTACCATAACTTGCGCATCAAATATTATCGAAGGTTGGAGTGCTTATTATAAAGGCGATCACCATCGCGCTCATAGTATCTGGTTAAAAGAAGCGGTTGAAGGACATGCCGAATCGCAATTCGCTCTAGGTGCACTTTACACGGAAGGAGGCGTCATTCCTCAAGACTTTTCATTGGCCGCCAAGTGGTTTAAAAAAGCAGCAGAACAAAACATTCCTGATGCCCAATTCAATCTTGCCATCCTGCACTCTCAAGGGTTAGGTGTAGAAAAGAATTTGGCTACAGCAGCTCATTGGTATCAAGAAGCAGCCAAACACAACATGGCTGAAGCACAAAATAAGTCATATACTTCTCAGGCCAAGGTGTAGCTAAAAATATGGATAAAGCTTTTTCATTTTTTCAACAATCGGCGTTGAATGGTAACCCACAGGCCCAAACCACACTAGGCACCATGTACATGGACGGCCTGGGTATGAAAAAGAATTATTACTCTGCCTTCGAGTGGTTTGATAAAGCAGCAACACAAGATTTTGCGGAAGCACAATATAGCTTAGGCATCATGTAT